>JAITWV010000281.1 GCA_031285105.1 Streptococcaceae bacterium
GTTTGCAGATAAATTTATGATTACAGCAATGGGGGAGGATTTTTCAAAGAATTTGGGTCTTAATTATCGGTTTGTTTTGAATTTAGGGCTGATTATTGTTTCGTTGATTTCGGCAATTACACTAATCACAATTGGCACGATTCCTTTTTTAGGTTTGGTTATTCCCAATATCGTTTCCATTTATAATGGCGATAATTTGAAGAAAAATATCCCACATACGCTCATGTTGGGTGCTTTGTTTGTTTTAATTTGTGACATGATTGGACGTGTGATTATTTTTCCTTTTGAGATTTCGATTAGTTTAACGGTTGGAATGATTGGAAGTGGACTTTTCTTATATCTGATTATGAAAAGAGGTGCTTATGACGTTTAGAAAGAATATTATTTTACTTGCCGTTGTTGCTTTCATTTTAAGTATTATCTTTTTATTTCTACAACTAAATTGGCAAGCGTTTAATTTTGTGATGCCTAGAAGAGTCAATCGATTGTTAGCTATTTTGTTGTCGGCGGGGATTATTGGTTTCACTTCATTAATTTTTCAAACAATCACCAATAATCGCATTTTAACACCGACGATTATAGGACTAGACTCGTTGTATTTGCTCATTCAAACCTTTTTAGTTTTTACTGGATTAACTATTGCCTCACAAGTAAATTTTTTCCTATCGATTGGGTTGATGGTGCTTTTTTCTAGTGTTCTATTTGCTATTTTAATGAAGCGTGCGCACAATGTTTTGTTTATTTTATTGGTAGGAATGATTTTTGGTACATTGTTTTCGAGTCTTTCGTTATTTATGCAAGTCTTAATTGACCCGAATGAATTTGCCATTATTCAAAATCGAATGTTTGCTTCATTTACGAATATGAATCAGAATGTTTTATTATCTGCATTTATTTTATCAGGCATTAGCGTTATTTTTTCTTTAAAGGTGTTCAAATATTTGGATGTATTGGCTTTGGGAAGGGAAACTGCTGTTAATTTAGGAGTCGAATACAACAAACTTGTCAATCGCTTTTTGTTACTGATTGCCGTTTTAGTAGCTATTTCGACTGCTTTAGTTGGACCAGTTACTTTTTTAGGGTTGTTGGTGGCAAACTTAGCACGCGAGCTTTTCAAAACGTATAAGCATTCTTATTTATTGATATCTTCTTCGTTGTTGGCGATGATTGTTTTATTGATTGGGCAAATTTTACTAGAACATGTAACTGGATTTCGGACGCCAATGAATGTCTTAATCAACTTTTTTGGTGGAGGATATTTTTTATTTATATTGTTAAAGGAGCAACAAACGTGATAGAAATCAAAAATGTAACGAAGTATTTTGGAAAAAAGAAGGTTATTGATGAGGTTAGCACTGTGTTTGAAAAAGGAAAAATCACTTCATTAATTGGTGCAAATGGTGCTGGTAAGTCAACCTTAATTGGTATAATTACACGTCTTATACAAGCAGATGAAGGGGAAATTATCATTGAAGATAGACCGTTAAAACAATGGAAAGAACAAGAACTCGCCCGTAAGATTTCGATTTTAAGGCAGTCTAATCATCTAAATATGAGTTTAACCATTCGCGAGTTGATTTCTTTTGGTCGCTTTCCTTATACACAAGGCAAATTAACAAAATCTGATTGGTTAGTTGTCGATCAAGCAATTGAGTACATGAATTTAGCAGATATTCAAGATAAATACCTGGAACAATTAAGTGGTGGACAAAAACAGCGTGCGTTTATTGCTATGATTTTGGCACAAGACACACAGTATATTTTTTTAGATGAACCGTTGAATAATCTTGATATGAAGCATTCAGCCGAAATTATGAAATTATTGGTGAAATTAGTTGAAGATTTTGGTAAAACGATTATTTTAGTGATTCATGATATTAATTTTGCTTCGATTTATTCGCATAACATTGTCGGCATGAAAAATGGACGCTTATTGTATCAAGGTCGCGTGGATGAAATTGTGACATCTGAACATTTGAAGGAACTTTTCGAGATGGAAATACCGATTCGTGAGATTGAAGGAAAGAAAATTGCCTTTTATTATCAATAATATATAAATTTAATTGATAATCATTCTCAACTGTAATATGATTGTTATGTAAATTATTACAAAAAAAGGAGAAAATTATCTTGAAAAAGACTTTATTAGCTTTTATAGCATTACTATTTTTAGTTATTGCCACAGGTTGTGCAACTGAAACTGCTGCTACAAATGAAGGAAGAAAAACCATCACCGTAGCGCATGAGTTAGGTGAAGTTCAAGTCGTGAAAAACCCACAAAATGTTGTCGTGTTAGACTTTGGAATGCTTGATACAATGGACAAACTAGGCATTCAGGTAACAGGTATTCCTAAAAACAACTTGCCAGAATACTTGTCACATTTTAATACGGATGAATTTAGCAGTGTGGGTGGATTAAGAGAGTTAGATTTTGAAGCAATTCACGCATTAAATCCGGAGTTAATCATCATTTCTGCTCGTCAAATAGAGCAATATGAGGAGCTAAGTGACATTGCACCAACTATTTTTCTAGGTGTAGACGCCACTGATTATATGAACTCATTCAAGAAAAATGTGCACACGCTTGGGAAAATATTTGATCAATCAGACAAAATAGACGAATCACTCACTCAAATTGATGAAACGATTGCTCAAATTAAAGAAAAAGCACAGGGAAACTCAGCGCTAGTCGTTTTAGCAAGCGAAGGATCCGTTTCCGCATTTGGACCAGGTTCACGTTTT
>JAITWV010000292.1 GCA_031285105.1 Streptococcaceae bacterium
TCTGCTACCCCCAACTTCAAGACACAAGCTAGTGCTAGTAGTTTCCTTCAACCTCCGCAAATTTAAACTAGACTTCACGGCGCTACATCCCGATGGATATTCTTTTTCATCATTCCAAGTATGCGAAATATTTTGCTTTTAAAGGTGGCACATCTCTTTCAAAATCATTTAACATTATTAAAAGGTTTTCTGAAGATATTGATTTGATTTTAGATTGGCGTGTGTTAGGTTATCACAATAATGAGCCCTGGGATGAACGGTCAAAGAAAGCACAACTGCGTTTTAACGAAGAGGCAAGAAGTAGGGCAAGTAAATGGATTCAAGAAACACTTCTGCCAGATTTAAATGAGCAATTGAAAGCAAACAATCTAAACAACTTTCAGTTAATTATTCAACCAGATGATTCAAGAACTATTGAAGTGCATTATCCGAATTCATTTAGTGAAATAGGGATTTTACAAGAAATACGTCTAGAAATTGGTCCAATGTCTGCGTGGACACCGCACAGTGATTATAATATATCTCCATATGTAGCAAGTGTTTTTCCGCATTTATTTGATTATACCTCAGTAAAAATTCCTACAGTCGAAGCGAAACGAACTTTTTGGGAAAAAGCGACCATTCTCCATAAAGAAGCAAATAGAAAGAAGAATTTTACTCCTAAAAGATATTCGAGACATTATTATGATATGTATATGATGTCACAGTCTTATGCAAAGGAAAAAGCACTTTCTGATTTTGAATTGTTGAGAAAAGTAGTAGAGTTTAAAATGAAATTTTTTGCGGATAATACAGCTAAGTATGAGGACGCGACTCCTTTAAAACTTAAACTATCGCCTCAAGAAAGTCAGATGGGTAAATTAAGTGAAGATTATCTGTTAATGCAAGGAATGATGTTTGGAGATTTGCCATCATTCGAAGAAATAATAGATGGTATTAAGAAATTGGAGTTGGAAATACATGAATTGGGAATGAAAATGCTCTTTTAAAACTGCTGTATTTGATGAGTAAAGAGTTTGGGAAGAAATGGAAATTAGTTGACAAACCCTTATGAGCTTTATCATGTTGAGCGATTATAAAATGCCTTTGATGATATTGACTCTTTAATTGAAGAAAGAAGCAAGTAACTTAAAATATATTTTATGTTATGCTGAAATTGCTAGAAAACTTAAAATATTTTTTAAGTAATTAAGCTCACTTAGTCAAAGAATAATCAAGAAAATATGAATCGAAAAAATAAAACAATCAGGAGTCCCAAATGAAAGACAACGAAAAGCAATTTGAGTCAGATATCGAACAATCTCTGATTACAAATGGTGGTTGGCAAAAAATAACCATGCAAGAATCCACATATGATGCAACAAAAGGTTTGGATTTTGAGTTGTTACTTAAATACATTAAAACCACCCAAGAAAAAAAGTGGATTCGCTATACCAAAATGTATCAAGATCAACCTGAACGTCATTTCTATCGAAGACTAGAGCAAGAAATCAATACAAATGGACTTTTACATGTGTTAAGAAACGGAATTACGGATAGGGGAGTAACGTTTAAAGTTATCTCTTTTAAACCTGCTTCAAGCTTAAATCCAGAAACTACTAAAAACTATGAAGCCAATATTTGTACAGTGACGCGTCAATTTACTTATTCAGTTAAAAATCGTAATTCGATTGATATGGTTTTGAGTATAAATGGAATTCCAATGGTTGCTATGGAGTTAAAAAATCAAATAACTGGGCAAAGTGTTGAAAATGCCAAAGTTCAATTTATGAATGACCGCAACCCTGCTGAACCGATGCTTAAATTTAATAATCGGGTATTGGTCTTTTTTGCGGTGGACTTGTATGAAGTGGTAATGACGACTAAGTTAGAAAAACGTAATACTTACTGGTTACCTTTTAATCAAGGAAGCAATGGTTCTGGAAATGTAGGGGGCAAAGGAAATCCTGAAAACAAAGAAGGGTATGCAACGAGTTATCTTTGGGAAGAGGTTTTGCAAAAAGACCAATTACTTGATATCATTGCGCGTTTTATGAATTATGAAGAAGACAAAAAGCGTTTAATTTTTCCGCGTTATCATCAATTAGATGTGGTGAAAAAACTAGTACAAGATGTCAAAAGAAAAGGTGCTGGACAAAACTACTTAATTCAACATAGTGCTGGTAGTGGTAAGTCAAATTCGATTGCGTGGTTAGCATATCATTTGCAGTCTTTACACAATTATCAAGATGAAGCGATTTTTAATTCTGTGATTATTGTGACAGATAGAACAGTTTTAGATGCGCAGCTACAAAAAACGATTACCAGTTTTGATCATAAAACAGGTCTAGTAGAAACAATTGACAAGAAAAAATCATCTAAAGATTTGTTAAATGCAGTAAACGATGGCAAGCGTATTATTATTACAACTTTGCAAAAATTTCCAATTATCTATCAGGAAGTGGTACTTGCTAAAGGAGCTAGATTTGCGGTGATTGTAGATGAGGCGCATTCTTCACAAACAGGTAAGTCTGCTGCGAAATTGAAAAGTGCTTTGGGTGATAAAGAAGAAGTATTACGTGAATGGCAAGAATTTGATGAGGAAATAGAAGAAGGATTATTAGATGGGCAAGATGAAATTGTTCAAACGCTTTTATCGCAAGGACAACATAAGAATATGAGTTTTTTTGCTTTTACTGCCACTCCAAAAGATAAGACGCTAGATTTGTTTGGGACAAAACAAGCAAGCGGGAAAAAATTACCTTTTCATATTTATTCCATGAGACAAGCGATTGAAGAAGGATTTATTTTAGATGTTTTGCAAAATTATATGACGTATCACACGGCATTTAAAATAGCTAAGGAAATTCCAGATAATCCTGATTTACCAATTTCACAAGCTAAACGAGCAATTAAACGCTATGAGTCAATGCATCCTTATAATCTTAGTCAAAAAACAGCAGTGATGATTGAATTGTTTCGAGAAAAAACGATGAATAGTATCAACGGTCGTGGTAAGGCAATGGTTGTCACACCGAGTCGAATGCATGCGGTACGTTATATGCAAGAGTTTAAAAAATATATTCATGCCAATAATTATCAAGACATGGATGTGCTTGTTGCCTTTTCTGGTGAGGTGCTAGATGGAGGAGAAACTTACACCGAAGAGTCCATGAATAAAAACAAAAAAGAGGAAAAAATAAAAGAAAGTCAGTTAAAAGAAGTGTTTCATTCCGCTGATTTCAATATTTTGATTGTGGCAGAAAAATACCAAACTGGCTTTGATGAACCACTCTTGCATACGATGTTTGTAGACAAAAAATTGCGCGATGTGAAGGCTGTTCAAACACTGTCAAGACTCAATCGAACAATGCCTGGTAAGACGGATACCTTTATTTTGGATTTTGTGAATGAAAAAGAAGATATTCAAGCATCATTTCAAAAATTCTATGAAAGTACCACGCTTGATGAAGAAATCAATGTCAATTTGATTTATGATGCCAAGAAAAGATTGCATAAGTATAACGTATATAATGAATCTGATGTGAAAAATTTGATGGAATTGTATGCGCAAGGGATGACAAACACACAAGATGCAAAACTTTTAGGTAAACTTTCCTCAAGTTTTAAGCCAATTTTAGAACGTTATGAGCAATTGGATGATGAGAAACAATATGAATTTAGACGTTTTTTGCGTGATTTTTCAAAGAGCTATAACTTTATTACCCAAATCACGCGAATGTTTGATAAGGATTTGTTGGAAGAGGATATTTTTATTGGCTATTTATTGAGTTTTTTACCTAAAAATGAACTTGAAAAGATTGATTTAAAAGACAAGGTGAAATTAGAATACTACAAGCTTTCAAAAGAATGGGAAGGGCAAATTCATTTAATTGCTGAAGAAAGTGCAGAATATAAGAGTATAAAAACCTTAAAGACAGTAACAAAACCTGATGAAAAGCGTGGCACATTAGATGAAATCATTGACCAGGTTAATACACAATTTGGCGATGAGTTGTCTTCTGAAGAGGATAAAGTCGTGATTAAGATGCTCGTTGATCGCATGTTAAAAAATCCAACACCACACCGCAAAAAAATGGCAAAGAATACCCCACAAATGTTTGATTCGATGTTTGAAAAAGAATTTGCCGATGAAATGATGAACTTAATGTCTGAAACGCAAAGTGCATTTGGGAAATTAGCGAGTAATCAAAACTTATATAATGGTGTAATGCGTGTGATTTCTAAAGAAGCTTATCGTTCGTATAATTATAACTAGAATCAAAATTAGCACTCAAACTAAAAGAGTGCTAATTTTTTTGAGTAAAAATATTGACACAAAAAACGACAGGTGTTAATATAGAAAATGTAATTAGCACTCAAACAACAAGAGTGCTAAAAAGAGGTGGAAAGATGGAAAACTTAAAGCAAAGACAGTTAGATATTTTGAACCTCATCATTGAGATGTACACGAAAGATGCGCAGCCGGTGGGTTCAAAAATCTTAGCCACATTGGTTCAAGCATCTCCTGCGACCGTGAGAAATGATATGTCTTTACTTGAAAATTTGGGCTACTTAGAAAAAGCTCATACTTCAAGCGGACGGATTCCAACGAAAACAGGACTTCGATTTTATATCGACCATCTAGTGCAACCGACAGGTACTTTAATCGTCCAACAGCAAACAACCAAGTTTATCCCTGAGGCAATCAGGCAATTAGACGGCTTCTTAAAAAAATTCGTCGATACCATTAGCGAGTTTTCAAACTTTACTATTTTCGCGACAGCACCTGATATTTCTAGGCAACTTTTAACAGGGGTTCAGATGGTTGAAATTAACAATCGCCAGCAAATCCTTCTATTAATTAAGGACAAAGGGCAAGTTGAAAGTAAGGTTGTGACAGGATATGACTTACGTGAAATCAAACAATTGACAAGGCTTATTGAAGATCATTTAGTAGGAGAAAACCTTAGCATGGTTCAATCTTTACTAAAAACGAAAATTCCGCAGTTGGCGCATCAATATTTGCAAACACCACAAGAGACATTGCGCTTACTTGAAGAGGTTTTCCCAGTTAGTATGTTTGATAGCATTTATGTTGGTGGCAGCTTGAATATTTTAGAGTACAGCAAGTTAGATGATGCACTAGATATGAAAAACCTTTACCGATTGTTGTCGCAAGAAGAATTGATGTATAACTTTTTTTTAAAGAATACCAAGCAAGATATGCCAATTGCTATTCGGATTGGTGAAGAACTTGATCATCCATTGTTTACCAATATGTCCTTGATTTCAGTTGAATATCCAGTTGACAATCACGGCAAAGGAAAACTTGCCTTACTTGGACCAAGCAATTTGGATTATCAAAAAAACATACAAATGCTTACCTCAGCAGCATTAGAGTTAAGTGAAAGTTTAAGTGATTATTATCGATATATGGACTCTTTTCAATAGTCTAAATCGTAAAAACAATACATGGAGGTGAAGAAATGTCGGAAAAAAACGAAGAAGTTGTTAATGATGAAACGTCACAAGCAAAAGAAGAAACAATTGAAGAAGTCATCCAAGAAGAAATTTCTGAAATGGATGAGCTAAAGCAACAATTAAGTGAAATGGAAGACAAATATTTACGAGTAGCTGCTGAAATGCAAAATATTGCCCGCAGATCTCGTGAAGAACGTGAAACTTTACAAAAATATCGCTCACAAGACTTAGCAAAGAAAATTCTTCCAGCATTAGATAATCTTGAACGTGCTTTGGCTATTGAAGTAGTCGATGAAGCAACAGAAAGTTTACACAAGGGAATTGAAATGGTCCAAGAAAGTCTTATTCAAGCCTTGAAAGAAGAAAATATAGAAGAAATTGAAGCATTAAATGTCGCTTTTGACCCGAATTTACACATGGCAGTTCAAACAGTTCCAGTTGAAGAAGGTCAAGAAGCGGATACAATCGTTCAAGTTTTACAAAAAGGATACAAATTACAAGAAAGAATTCTACGCCCAGCAATGGTTATCGTAGCTCAATAAAACTTAAGTGCTGAATCGAGTGTTTTGCCTTGATGAAATTCTCAAAAGTGAGGTTCTTTGCTTGCGAAGGTTCTCAGTTTTGAAAATTTCATTCAAGGCAGCTCGAATGAAGCCGGATAATAAAGGAGATATTTGAAAATGGCAAAAATCATTGGTATTGACTTAGGAACAACAAACTCAGCAGTAGCCGTATTAGAAGGTGCTGAAGCAAAAATTATCGCAAATCCAGAAGGTAACCGTACAACTCCTTCAGTAGTATCATTTAAAAATGGCGAAATCCAAGTGGGTGAAGTAGCAAAACGTCAAGCGGTAACGAACCCAAACACAATTGCATCAATTAAACGCCACATGGGTGAAGCAGGATACAAAGTAGAAATTGACGGCAAAACTTATACACCACAAGAAGTTTCAGCAATGGTGTTACAAAACTTAAAAGCAACGGCGGAAGCTTATTTAGGTGAAACAGTAGATAAAGCAGTTATCACAGTTCCAGCTTACTTCAACGATGCGCAACGTCAAGCAACCAAAGACGCTGGTAAAATTGCTGGTTTAGAAGTAGAACGTATTGTTAACGAGCCAACAGCAGCAGCACTTGCTTATGGTTTAGATAAAACAGACCGCGAAGAAAAAATCTTAGTATTTGACCTTGGTGGGGGAACATTTGACGTTTCAATCCTTGAATTAGGTGATGGTGTCTTTGACGTATTATCAACATCAGGTGACAACAACTTAGGTGGGGATGACTTTGATAACAAATTAATCGATCATTTCGTAGCTGAGTTCAAAAAAGAAAACGCAATTGACTTATCACAAGACAAAATGGCCTTGCAACGTTTGAAAGATGCGGCTGAAAAAGCGAAAAAAGACTTATCAGGTGTTTCTTCAACACAAATTAGCTTACCATTTATCACAGCAGGAGCAGCAGGACCTTTACACTTAGAAATGTCATTAACTCGTGCAAAATTTGATGAATTAACAGCTGACTTAGTAGAACGTACGAAGATCCCAGTTCGCCAAGCGTTATCAGATGCAGGATTATCAACTTCTGATATTGATGAAGTTATCTTAGTTGGTGGTTCAACTCGTATTCCAGCAGTAGTTGAAGCGGTTCGTAAAGAAACAGGCAAAGAGCCAAACAAATCAGTTAATCCTGACGAAGTAGTGGCGATGGGTGCAGCAATTCAAGGTGGGGTTATTACTGGTGATGTTAAAGACGTTGTATTATTAGACGTTACACCTTTATCATTAGGTATCGAAACAATGGGTTCAGTGTTCACGAAATTAATTGACCGTAACACAACTATCCCAACATCTAAGTCACAAGTATTTTCTACCGCAGCTGACAATCAACCAGCCGTAGATATTCATGTATTACAAGGTGAGCGTCCAATGGCAAGCGACAACAAAACATTAGGTCGTTTCCAATTAAATGATATTCCACCAGCACCACGTGGGATTCCACAAATCGAAGTAACATTTGACATCGACAAAAACGGTATCGTAAATGTTTCTGCTAAAGATTTAGGAACTCAAAAAGAACAAAAAATCACAATTAAATCTTCTTCAGGTTTAACAGATGAAGAAATTGAGCGTATGGTAAAAGATGCCGAAGCCAATGCCGAAGCGGATAAAGTGCGTAAAGAAGAAGTAGACTTGAAGAATGAAGCAGATGCCTTATTATTCCAAGTTGACAAAACATTAAAAGATTTAGAAGGAAAAGTTGACGAAGCAGACGTTAAATCAGCCGAAGTTGCTCGTGATGAACTAAAAGCAGCCGTTGAAGCAAACAACTTAGAAGAAATCAAAGTAAAACGTGATGCTTTAAATGAAATCGTCCAAAACTTAACAGTGAAATTGTACGAACAAGCCGCAGCACAGCAAGCAGCTGAAGGTGGGGAAGGTGCAACTCAAGCCGACCCAACTCAACCACAAGGAACAGCAGATGATATCGTTGATGGTGATTTTACTGAAATGTAAGAAAAGGTGCTAAGGACTGGCGCTTAGACATTGAAAATTTTCTCTTTCTCGCACGGTTCTTTGCTTGCAAAGGTTCTGCGAGAAAAGAAAATTCTTCAATGTCTGCCAGTTTGTGCCCGTTAAAAAAGGTGCTAAAATCAAGTGCTTTGATATTGAAAATTTTCTCTTTCATGCAAGGTTCTGCGCATGCGTTGGTTCTGCATGAAAAGAAAATTCTTCAATATCAGCTTGATTGTGCCCGATAATTTTTAAAAAAGGGTGTAGGGAATCTCCCGCACCCTTTTCTTTTAGTAAGATAAAATGCTATAATTGACAACGCTAAATTAAAAGTAAGAAGGGAAGTACTAAATATGGCGGATAAGCGCGATTACTATGAAGTCCTAGGTCTAAGTAAGGGAGCAAGTGACGACCAGATTAAAAAAGCATATCGTAAACTTTCCAAGCAATATCACCCGGATATTAATAAAGAAGCAGGTGCTGAAGATAAGTTTAAAGAAGTTTCTGAAGCTTACGAAATATTAAGTGATCCTCAGAAAAAAGCAGCTTATAATCAATATGGTCATGCAGGCACTGATCCAAGTTATGGCTATGGTCAAGGTGGCAGATTTGGTGGCTTCTCAGGTTTTGGTGGAGGCGGTAGTGCTGGTTTTGATTTTGATGACATTTTAGGATCATTTTTTGGAGGCGGTGGTGGCTTTGGTTCACAATCTCGTGTCAATCCAAATGCCCCAAGACAAGGAAATGACTTATCTTACCGTGTAAATCTTGAATTTGAAGAAGCTATTTTCGGCACTGAAAAAGAAGTAGAATATGCTCGTGAAGACAATTGTGGCACTTGTCATGGAACAGGCGCAAAACCAGGTACAAGCCCAGTAACGTGTTCAAAATGTCATGGGCAAGGACGTATTAATGTGGAACGTCAAACACCTCTTGGACGTATGGTTACGCAACAAGTTTGTGATGTATGTCATGGAAGTGGAAATGAAATCAAAGATAAATGTGTAACTTGTCACGGTGATGGTCATGTTTCACAAACACATAAAATTAAAGTGAATGTACCAGCTGGTGTCGATGATGGGCAGCAAATGCGCTTAACAGGTAGTGGTGAAGCTGGACGTAATGGTGGACCTTATGGTGATTTATACGTGGTCTTTAGTGTGAAACCAAGTGAGAAATTCCAACGTGATGGAGCGGATATTTACTTTGAAATGCCAATTAACTTCGCCCAAGCAGCCTTAGGTGATGAAATTGATATTCCAACTGTTCATGGCGATGTGAAGTTGAAAGTTCCAGCAGGGACCCAAACAGGTACGAAATTTAGACTACGTGGCAAAGGTGCACCTCGTTTGCGTGGCAATGGAGTTGGGGATCAAACGGTGATTACCAAAGTTGTAACCCCGCAAAGCATGAATCATGAACAAAAAGAAGCTTTAAGAGCATTTGCTAAAGCGACAGGTACATCGGTTAACGAGCCAGATGATAGCTTATTTGGTAAGGTGTTTGGTAAGAAGAAAAAATAAGAATGACGACTTCAAACTCAGAATGTGGGTTTGAAGTTTTTTTATGGTAAAATTAAAGAATAATAAAACGAAAGAAGGAAAAATGATGATTCAAATTGCAAGAAGTGTCAATGAGGTAGCTTACGAAAATACTTATTATATCTATAATGAAGAACATGTTTTAATTGTTGATCCAGGTAGTGATACAGCAACTATTTTTTCAGCTTTAGAGCAAATTGGCAAAATACCAGCAGCGATTCTTTTAACCCATACACATTATGATCATATTTTAAGTGTGGATAAATTACGCGAAAAATACACGAACTTACCTGTTTATGTGCACCCACTAGAAGCAGATTGGCTAGGAGACCCGATGAAAAATTTGTCAGGTTTATCACATAATGCACATATGGAAAATTTAGTTATTCAACCAGCTGATTATTTTTTTGAAGATGAAAAATCGTATTCTATCGGTGGGATGACTTTTACCGTTGTTGAAACACCAGGACATTCTGCAGGTTCTGTTTCGTTAATTTTTAAAGATTTTGTTGTGTCAGGAGATGCGATGTTCCAAAATTCGATTGGACGTTGGGATTTACCAACTGGCAACCAAGAAACATTACTAAATTCATGTAAGACAAGATTATTGGTTTTACCAGAAGAATTTAAAGTTTACCCAGGGCACGGCGAACCAACGACCATTGGTATGGAAAAAGAATTTAATCCGTTCTTTTAATAAAAGCTAAAAATTTCAGAAAAACTATTTTTTTTACCACCTTTTTCCTATATGATAGTCTTTGTACAAGAAAGATGGTTGAAAAATTGAAATTTATTTTTAAAACAATAATTAGATTAATAACATTATTAATGATAATTGCAACCGGTGTCGTAGGTTACTATGCCTACCAAATACACCAAGATTTTGCAAAGGTAAATAAATTTGAGCCAATAGTCATGCGCGAACTTGAAGCTAATGGTATTCCGCAATACAAAAATTTGGCGATGGCGATTATTTATACCGAAACAAAAGGACGTGAATATGACGTGATGCAAAGTAGCGAGAGTGTTTACGGAGAACCTGGTATGTTAACGTCAAACGAAGCAAGCATCAAAGCGGGAATTGACTTTTTAGCCCAAGCAATTAATCGAAGTAATGAAGCTGGAACGGATATTTGGACTGCCGTACAGGCGTATAATTTTGGTCTTGCTTATATTGATTATATCGCACAAAATGGTGGTATTCATACAGTAAAATTGGCTAAAACGTATTCAAGAAAAGTAGTTGCGCCAAGTTTGGGAAACACAACAGGAAAAACATACACCTATAATCACCCAATAGCTTTTTTATATAAACGTCAGACTTTATATGTAAATGGTGGAAATTTTTATTACGCGAAGATTGTGCAGTTAAATGAACGCTTATTTCGAATATTAGGATGAGACCTAAATTAAGGGTCAGGCTACGAAGATATCTGTAGTCTCACCCTCTTTTTTATTTTCACCTATCTTTTCGCCGCACGTAACCACATTTCAGCAGTATAAGTCCCATCACCATTATCCAGAATAAATGAAGAATTCCCAGGACCTACATAATTGTAATCAGTAATCGTTGGTAATAAGTTATTAAAAACTTCATTTGTTAGTTCATCGACAATTTTTTCTTTGTTGTTATTGGTCAAATACGCAACAATATAATTGCCTTTTAAGAAATCAAGAATTTGGGCATCTTTATAGTTAAATGAACCTAATACGCCAAAACCACGCCAAGGTTTGCCATTAATGACATAATTTACCACAAAATTAATATCTCTTTCACGTAATTTCATGAGGCCTGCTAAATCACCATTGCCCTCAATTTCAGCTAAACGTGCGGCTACTTTTTTTGCATTACCAATGAAATCATTAAATTCACCTAATTCGACACCTAAGGCAGTAATTTGAAAATCAGATTTTACATCGACCACTCTGTATTTAATCATTTTTTATGTTCTCCTTGTCTGTTTGTTATTTTCATTTTACATTCAAATAAATAAAAGTGGTATTAAAATGATTTATTTGATGTATTCAAAAAAATGCTTAACCAATCACTTTGAAAACGTTATACTTAATATAGTTAAAAGAAGGAGGAGAAAAATGGAAAATTTTAGAATGTATGTACCAACGGATATTCGTTTTGGAAAAAATCGTTTAGACGAGTTACCTGAAAGCTTGGCTCAATTTGGCAAACGTGTTTTACTTGTTTATGGAGGAGGTTCAATTAAAAAAAGCGGACTTTATCAGCAAGTAATCGACTTATTAAACGCCAATGATTTTTATATCCAAGAATTATCAGGTATTGAGCCAAATCCACGTATTGAATCGGTAAATGAAGGAGCTAGTTTAATTAAAGAACACAACTTAGAAGTTATCTTAGCCGTTGGTGGTGGTTCAGTTGTTGATGCGGCTAAAGTCATGGCAGGGGCTGCTTATTATGATGGCGATGCTTGGGATTTGATTGTTAACAAAGAATTAATGTATGACCGGAAAGCTTTACCACTAGTAGATATTTTGACCTTGGCTGCGACTGGAACAGAAATGAACCGAAATGCAGTAATTTCAAATTTAGCTATCAATGAAAAAAAAGGAACATGGGGTTGGAATTTAATCCCTCAAGTGTCTTTTCTTGACCCAACAACTACATATACAGTCAACAAATGGCAAACAGCAGCAGGAGTTGCCGATACATTAAGTCATTTGTTCGAGCAATATTTTAATCGGACGACGGGGGTGGAATTGCAGGATAATATTGCTGAAGGAATTATGAAAACGGTGATTAAATATGGACCAATAGCAATTGTTCAACCTGAAGATTATGATGCTAGAAGTAATTTATTATGGGCTTCAACCTTGGCTTTAAATGGTTTGACAAGTGATGGAAAAGCTGGTGGTTGGTCATGTCATACGATTGAGCATAAACTTTCAGCTTATTATGATATTACGCATGGAACAGGGCTTGCAATTATCACGCCACGTTGGATGAAGCATTGTATTGATACAGATTCTTCAACGCATGAAAAATTTGCAATTTGGGCGAAAAATGTTTTTGATATTCATGAAAAAACGAATGAGTTAACTGCTAGAAAAGGAGTTGAGACTTTATATAATTTCTTTAAACAAGAAATGCTTATCCCAATGACCTTGCAAGAAACAGGAATTCCAGATACAAAAGACGTGCTTGCAATGAGTAGTGAAGCAGTCAATCATGGCGGATTAAATACGAATCGAATTTTTGTTCCGATGGAAATTGAAGATGTTGAAAAGATTTTACTGGAAAGTTTTGTGGAAATGAGCGAATTTTAAACATAAAAAACGTGGAAAGAAGTTGCGAGTTTTTCCACGTTTTTTGTATACAAATTGGTATTTAATTTTCTTGCATTTTTTGTTAAAGTAAGATTATCCTATTAGTCGCGTTTTAATTCAATCGCAGCCACAGGACATTTGCGATAAGCTTGGATAACATTTGAAGTCAGCTCATTGGTTTCAAGGGATAAAGTAGTATGTTTTTTCAATAAAACAATCCCTTCATCATCATAATCAAACGTTTCAGGAGCATAGACGGCGCACAAACCACAGGCAATACATTTTTCAGGTATAATTTTTATTGTTGACAAATTTCTCACCTCATAAGGAGTATCAATGTTTTCTAAAATCATTTTAGCTTTCTTTTTACATAATCTCAAGGCACGTCCCTCAAGTTTGTATCATTTATTAAAGGGCGAGTCGTCAATTTACACCAAAGTTTATGGCTTTTTTTATGATATCAGGCGATTTATAGGCATTTTTCCAAAATTGTCAAAAGAAACTTATGAAAAAACAATTGCAGACTTAGTAAAAAAGAACTATTTAGAAGAATTTGAAAATGAAGTAAGAATAACTACAAAGGGCCTTGAGTATCTGGATGATTTTTCACTAGAGAATTTTGCAAGAATTGATAATGTTAAATATGGACGTATGGACCAAGCTTTTTATCGGTATTTATTGTTTGCCATTCAAGTTGTTTCTTATGCAAGTTATCATGAAAAAGAATATATTCCATTGGAAAATTCTCCATTTTACAAAGCGACGTTGAAAAAATGGTTTCATCAAATGAAGCAGCAAAATTTGTTATTAACATTTGTTACGGAATTAACTGATATTTTAAGTCAACTACCACAAGAAACGAGTGATTATTTAGCAAGACAATTTTCTGGTTATCAAGTATATGGAAAAATCTATCATCAATTATCGGAAAACGACAAGTATATTCAATTTTTTGAACAAAAAGAAGCACTTCATACGTTTATTGCTACCTTTGAAAAGGGAAACTATCCATGTTTGGCTTTATTGTTGGAAAAACTTTACCAAAAAAAGGGCAATACTTATCAACAAACATGGGATTTATTTGATGAGGGACAATCGATTGAAGAAATTGCTAGGATGAAACAAGTCAAAGCACAGACGATTGAAAGCCACTTAATTCACCGAGCATTAATAGATGAAAATTTTGTCGTTAAAAGCTATCCTAATACTCTTTTTCAAAGTTTAAAAGGACAAACAATTGAAGAATATATCCATCTGCAGTTTAAAGATTTTCCAGAATTTAAAGAAGATTTCTTTAGCTTTCGGATGATGCAACTAGATTTAATAAAGGAAATTCGTAAAAATGGATAGATTACAACAAGTGTTACAAGAACAATTTGGGTTTGAATGCTTTAGAGAAGGGCAAAGAAAAATAATTCTCAACGTAATTGATAAAAAACACACTCTAGGAATTCTACCAACAGCAACTGGGAAAAGTTTAACTTACCAACTCCCCGCAAAAATTCTAAAGGGAAATGTGTTAATTGTGTGTCCGCTACTTTCTCTCATGGAAGATCAAGTTCGTTCAGTTCAAAAAAACGGTGAAAAACGGGTGATTGCTTTGAATAGTTCGCTTGATTACTTAGAAAAACAATATATTTTACAACATTTAAATGAATATAAAATCGTTTTTGCCGCACCAGAGATGCTTTTTCAACCAGAAGTAATGGAAGCACTAAACTATTTTTCTTGCTCACTATTTGTGGTGGATGAAGCACATTGTATTTCGACATGGGGAGTTGATTTTCGACCAGATTATTTACATTTACACAAAATTCAAGAGCATTTAGGTAATCCGACGACTTTAGCATTAACTGCCACAGCCACACCTTTAGTACAAAAAGACATTGAACAACTATTATTTAAGGGGAAATACGAAACGATTCGCAATTCGACAGAACGCAAAAATATTGGTTTGGTTACAATGCACACACAAAATAAAAAACAGGATTTACTTAAAATTCTTCATTCATTAAAAAACAAAGGTTCTGGAATTATTTATTGTGCAACTAAACGAAAATGCGAAGAATTAGCCACGCTTTTACAACAAGAAACCAATCAAAAAGTTGCGTATTATCATGCAGGAATTGATTCTTCGGAACGTGCAAGTATTCAAGAACAATTTTTGCATAATGAACTAGATTTATTAATTGCTACAAACGCTTTTGGTATGGGCATTGATAAACCAGATATTCGTTATGTTATTCATTACCATTTGTCAGGTAGTTTAGAAAATTACCTTCAAGAATTTGGACGAGCAGGACGAGATGGTGAAAAATCATTGGCTATCTTGTTGTATAAAAAAGGAGATGAGAAAATTCATCATTATTTTAGAAATCAAACAAATGAACAGCAAAGAATCTTGTCACTTATTTCCCAAAAAACATCTGAAGAAATAAATGAACTTTTGCCAACTTTTCCTGAAATCATGCAAAAATGGATAAAAGCAAATCAAAATAGCCAAAAAAGCTTAGAACAACTGTCACATCAAATAGAAGAAAAACAGTGGGATAAATTTCTTCAATTAAATAAAATGCGTGATTATATTTTTTTACAAGCTTGCCAACGAAATTTTATCCAACAATATTTCCATGATGAAATTACTATGCAAAATGAAAAGGAATGCTGTTTAAATTGTGGTTTGCAATGGGAGAATTTTTTACCAGACAAACAAGCACGACTCAATCACAAAGACTCTTCTTGGCAAGAAATACTTTCAAAGATTTTTAATAACTAGTCAAATGATATTGAAATCATGAGTATGTTTTTGGTATAATAGCCGATGAATGAATACAGGGGGTAAATAATGGCACGTAAAGGAAAAAATAAAAAAACAACTCAAGAACCTTGGGAAAAATCAATATATGAAACGGAATATGAACCAACTCAATCACGTAGTGCCCAAAGAAAAGTAAAAAAAGGTAATGCGTTATTCATGAAAATTTTGGTGTTCTTAATTTTAGTCATAGTCTGCGTCCCAGCAGGAGCATATTTTTATATCCAAAGTACAAGACATAACAATAATAATAATGCAGCAACTACAACTACAACAACCTCAACAACTACTGAAGCGCCTTATACACAAGAACCTTCGCAAACATCTGAAACAACAACGAATGACACGCAAACAACGGATACAACAGCAACAACAGATCAAACGCAAGAAACAACGAACGACACAACGAATCTTGGTCAAGAGTTTACCGAAGTTTTACCGGGCGAGGGAATTTCTTTGATTGCTAATCGTACAGGTGTTCCAGTTGAAACCATCGCTTCGTTAAATCCAACTCTTTGGACTGCAACAGGTGATTGGCAACCAGGTGCAGCAATTAACCCTGGTGATAAAATTCGTATCAAATAATTAATTAAACAAGAGGCTAGATTGATTATTTCTAGCCTTTCTTTCTTGGAGTGAAAATCATGAACAAATTAAGTATCGCCATCGACGGACCAGCTTCATCAGGCAAAAGCACCGTTGCAAAAATTATTGCCAAAAATCACAATTATATCTATATTGATACAGGAGCGATGTATCGTGCGGTTACTTTAGCGGCTATTCAAGATAATGTAGCATTTGCTAATGAAACAGCTTTAGTTGAACTAATCAAAAATCAGCCTATTCACTTTGAAGCAACTGCTAACGGTCAATTGGTTTTTTTAAATAATATTGATGTGACTGAAGCAATTAGACAAAATGAAGTAACTAATAACGTTTCTGAAGTAGCAGCTCATAAGTTCGTTCGTAAATATTTAGTTGATTTGCAGCGTTCATTTGCCCAAACAGGTGGTGTCGTAATGGACGGACGTGATATCGGTACCGTTGTTTTGCCAAATGCACAAGTTAAGATTTTCTTAATTGCTTCAGTTGATGAACGTGCCGAGCGACGATACAAAGAAAACATCGAAAAAGGCATAAAAACCAATTTAGAAATATTAAAAGAAGAGATTGCTAGACGTGATTATTTAGATTCAACACGTGTAGTTTCTCCATTGAAAAAAGCAGATGACGCTCTTCAAGTTGACACAACTGGTATGACAATTGAAGAAGTTGTTCTAACAATTGAAAAAATTATTGAAACAAAAATGTAAATAACGGATGATAATGAAAGAAATTTCGTAATTACAAACAAAAAGCTTTTAATTTTCATGAAAATAGCATAAAATTAGAATATCGGTGAAATTTTTTTCGTTTCACTTTTTATTGCCTAGGAGGAGTCAAAAACATGACTGAAAATTTTGAAGATTTATTAAACCAAACAGAAGACACTAAAGTAGGAGATACAGTAACTGCTGAAGTTGTCAAAATCGAAGATACTCAATTAGTAGTAGCTTTACCAAACGGATTACAAGGTGCCGTTCCAACTCGTGAATTAACGAAAGAAAAAGACGCTGACATCAAAGCATTAGCTAACATCGGCGATAAAATTGAATTAGTAGTTGTGAAAGCTGTTGTCGGCAACGCTCTTGAAGAAGGAACTCACTTTATCCTTTCAAAAGTACGTTTAGAACAACGCAAAGTTTGGAATGAACTTGAAGTTGGTCAAACAGTAGAAGTAACTGTAACAAACACTGTTCGTGGTGGATTAACAGTTGATTTCAAAGGTGTTCGTGGATTTATCCCAGCATCATTAATCGAAGATCGTTTTGTATCTGATTTTTCAGGTTACAAAGGTAAAACTTTCAATGCACGTATCGAAGAAGTAGATGCTGCAGCAAATCGTTTCGTTCTTAACCGTCGTGTCTTAGTTGAAGCAGAAAAAGCAGCAGCTAAAGAAGAAATCTTCGGACGCTTACATGAAGGTGATGTTGTTGAAGGAACAGTTGCTCGTTTAACTGACTTTGGTGCATTCGTTAACTTAGGTGGCATTGATGGATTAGTACACGTTTCAGAAGTTGCTCACCACCGTGTATCAAAACCAGCGGACGTATTAGCTGTTGGTGATGTAATCAACGTGAAAATTCTTTCAATCAACGAAGAAACAGGACGCGTATCATTATCATACAAAGCAACTCAACCTGGTCCATGGTCTGACTTAGAAGAAAAAGCAGCTGTTGGTACTGTATTAACTGGTGTTGTTAAACGTTTAACTACATTTGGCGCATTTGTTGAAGTATTCCCAGGAGTTGAAGGTTTGGTTCACATTTCACAAATTTCACACAACCGCATCAATACACCACAAGAAGTATTGTCAGTTGGTCAAGAAGTTGAAGTGAAAGTTCTTGAATTAGACACAGATGCTCGTCGCGTTGGTCTTTCTATCAAAGCATTAGAAGAAGCACCAGTACGTGAATATGAAGAGTATGTTGAAGAAGAAACTTATGAAATGCCTGAAGAAGAACATGGATTTACTTTAGGTGATTTTGGTGGATTAGCTGATTTTAAAATTGACGAAGATTAATTTTCTTTGATATTCATTAAATGAATAACACCCTTGAATTTTGATTGGCATGTCCAATGAGTTCAAGGGTGTTTTTAGGTACAAATAAGTACAATATGATATAATGGCTCTTTGTCAATTGGTGTGGAGGAAGATTTCCATTTTGGATTTCTTCCTCCACACCAATTGACAAAGAGCCATTTTTTGACTTAACCAATTCATACTGATGATTAATCCAAATCATACGGAAGCTTTACTTGAATCATACGTATGGTTTGGTCAAAACATACGTATGATTTAGGTAAAACTCCCTTATGATTTGAGTGAATCATACGTATGATTTGAAAAAAGTTGTTCTAGAAAATGAAGAGGGTTATTATTATTTTTTTTCGGCATAGACATTTATAATAAAGAAAAGAATAAACTCAGGGAGAAGTTGGAAATGAAAGAAGTAAAAAATAGAATTAATTTGGGGATAACGAGTCTATTTGTCTTAATCAGTTATTTATATGGCACATACAGCTCACCATTTTATCAAACAAATCCATGGGTAGATACAAATGCTATGTTAACGATGGGGCGAGCTTGGTTGCATGGGATGATTCCATTTCGGGATATTTTTGAGCAGCGTGGTCCAGTTATGTATCTAATTTATCTAATCGCTGCTAGAATTTCACAAATAAACTTCTTAGGTGTATTTGTCATGGAAGTTTTATTTGGGTTCATTTCCTTTTATTTACTGACAAAAATAGCGCAATTATTCGTTAAAAACCAATCATTTGCTTACTGGGTAGGATATGGCGCTTTTTTATTAACCATTGGGAATGTTTCGTTTCGCTATGGTGGCTCGCCAGAACAGTTTGCTTTACCTTTTATTTTGGGTCTTTTATATCTTATTTTAATTAAAATGTGTAAAGATGAAGACTATACTCATAAAGATTTCTTTGTTCAAGGAATGCTTTTAGGAACGGTTTTTTGGCTGAAATATTCATTAATTGGTGCTTGGGTGGGCTTTTTTCTTTTCATTGCGGGTTATTTTCTTATCCAGAAAAAATGGATTGAGCTTTTAAGAGTGATTGCCTCAGCTGTTGGTGGCTTTTTGGCTATAAGTGCGCCAATTATCATCTATTATAGTCTGGTTAATGGGTTAAAAGAGTTAATTCAAGCTTATTTTGTTTTAAATTTGACGACTTATGGCAATGCGAACGATAACCAAAGTAAAATTGTTCAAATTCTTCAAGGGATGCAAAGGAATTTTACGCCCCATGTGATTGCGATAAATGTTTTCGTTTTATCCTTGCTTGTTTTTTTATTACACAAGCAGATAAAATTAAAGCAAAAAGTTTTATTGACGACGGTTTTTGGTTTTCAGGCATTTTTTATTTACTATTCAGGGCATCCATACAGCTATTATTTTTTACCAATGACTGCGTTTTTAGCGATTATCTTCATCGTTTG
>JAITWV010000344.1 GCA_031285105.1 Streptococcaceae bacterium
CTTTCAATGGCACTTTTTGAGCTAATAAATTTGATAATTCATGAATATGTTTTCTTCTTTTTTCACTAAATAAAAAATATTCTGCATCAGAAAAGGAAATAGTATTTTTCGTGCTACCAAAGGATAAATAATAAGATGCCTGATAAACAATATTAAGGGAAATAAATTTTTCCTCACGTTGCGTAAGTTTAATGTTTGTCAATTCATAAAAATTATTCATTATACTGTTTGTTAAAATCTGATAATCATGGTTGAAAAAATTTTCTAAGTGATTTACTTTATCAAGGTACTCAAGCATGTATGAAGGGATTATTGTAAACATATAGTAAAAATAGCTTATTTCTTCTTCATTTAACAAATACCTTCCTGTGAAAAATTTATTGACAAATTGATCTTTAAAATATTGTCGTGTACAAGATGGATGGCGAACTTCTGTAATTGAAAGTGGTAAATACTCAACATTGTAACCTTTTTTTAGACGCCATTTTGTAATACGTGCAAGTAAAAAAATTTTTTTTAACTCTGCTGGAATCAAATTTATTGTTCTTTTATCAATCATTCCTTCGAATTGTTCATATTCTGGTTGATATTTACGATAAAAATCTTCTCCTTCTTCGTATGTGTGCCAAAAAATTGCTAAAAAGAAATGACGAATACGATATTCTTCTCCAATAATTAATTCTTTCTTTTTTAATGCCAATTCTAGACCATATAACTTCAGCAAGTCCTCTAAACTTTTTAATTGCCTTTGAACGGTGCGTGATGAGACAAAGTTATCATCTGCAAAGACTTCTAATGAAACAAATTTTTCTTCAAAAAGTGTACAAAGAAATTTAAAACCTAATGTCTTTTTAAATAACATAATATACATTTTATTCAGCGTAAAGGCATTTCCAAATATAATTTTAACTGTTTGTTGCTCATTTATTATTGATAGCTCTGAATAATTTTCATACAATTCCTTTGCTTCTTGCAATATTCCTTCTAAAACAGCAGGAGACAGATTTAACTTTTCATATAAATCCTTTTTTAGGTACTGCTTTCTTGGATTTTTCCAACAGTAAAAAATAAAATCATAAATATTATTTTTCCTGTTATCAAAAAAGAACTTTTTCACTTTTTAACTCCTTAAAAATTTCTCAGTCTAATGATGAATTTTTTCTTTTCAGCAAATTTAAAGACACATCATAAATTTCACTTAATGATATTAATCTTTCCAAATCAGGATGAGTTTTTCCTCTTTCCCAACTAGAAACAGCTTGTCTACTTATATTTAACATTTTCGCAACTGTTTTTTGTGAATAGCCTTTCTTTTTTCTGGATTCTTTTAAAAATATAGAAATTTCCATCATCATACCTCATATTGAAAAGAACTAAACCAAAGAAACTTGATTCAGTTCTTTTCATGATTTTATAAACTTCTTACAACTGATGCTAGGTTTTCATTCGCCCACACGCCAGTTCCGTCTTTTTTAATGCCATCTTCTGTTAAGATAAATGATCCACCTGCTGCTACAATGATATCCTCAGAAACATAATCCAAGAAGTTTTCACCGTTAATTCCACCTGTTGGCACAAAACGTACATCTGGGAATGGTCCTGATAAAGCTTTCATTGCTTTTAATCCACCGTAAACATCTGCTGGGAAGAATTTCACCACATTGATGCCATAGTTTGTGATTAAGCTTTGGATTTCAGATGGTGTGACTGCTCCTGGGAATACAGGTATATCTTTTTCGATACAGTACTCAATCACTTCAGGAACAATACATGGAGAAACAACAAAGCTTGCGCCTGCTTCCACTGCGTCCTTAGCTTGTTCTAATGTGCGAACGGTTCCAGCTCCAACGTGAATGCGACCAGACTTGGCTAAAATACGGATTGCTTCTGTTGCTAATTTGGAACGGTAAGCGACTTCAATAACTGGTACCCCATTGTTAAACAAAATTTCTTCTGCTAATGGTAACACACTTAAATCTTTGACTGTATATAAAGGCAATAGCTTAACATTATTCATTACCTCGTAAAAGGGATGATTCATATCTGCTAATTTTTTCATGTAAAATCTCCTCTTCAATTTCATTCATTTTCGTAATTGACTCATGTAATCCTTGCATGTAAGTAATACCTAATGCACGGTCATACAATCCATAACCAGGAATTGCTATTTCATCCCAAATCATTCGACCATGATCTGGGCGGATCACTCCATCATAACCAACATCAATCAAAGCTTTCATGATGGCAAACATGTCTAATGAGCCTTCTGGTGAGTAATGTGCAACTTCTTTAAAGTTACGATAACCTAAGAATTCAACATTACGGAAATGTACAAAGTTGATGCGGTTGCCGATTTCATAAACGAATTCAGCCATGTCATTTGCTGGATCTGCACCAAATGCACCGGTACAAAGAGTAATTCCGTTGTATGGTGAGTCGACTGCTGCTAAAATACGACGGCAATCATCTAAGTTACGTGTGATTTTTGGTAAGCCAAAGTTTTCCCACGGTGGATCATCCGGGTGAATGCCCAGTTTTACGTCCACTTCTTCACATACTGGAATAACAGCTTCTAAGAAATATTTTAAATTGGCAAATAAATCTTCTTCAGTTACATCTGCATATAATTCCATCAAGCGATCGATTTTTTGTAAACGATCTTCTTCCCAGCCTGACAATTGGAAACCGTTTGATTGACCTTTGATTAGTTTGTACATGTCGCGAGGGTTCATTTCTTGTAAAACCGCATCATCGTATAGTAATGATTTTGAACCATCTTCGTTTTCAAAGTTTAAGTCAGTTTTCGTCCAACCAAAAACGGGTTTGAAGCTGTAGCATACTAAGTGAATGCCACATGCAGATAAGTTGCGTAATGTTTGTTTGTAGTTTTCAATGTAAAAATCACGCTCATCCGTTGCGGCTTTAATTGCATCATGAATTGCGACTGATTCAATTCCGTAAAGTTCCATACCTTCTTTGGTGAATGAGTTTTTTAATTCCATGATTTCGTCAATTTCCCAAACCATTCCTGGCATTTTACCTAAAAGAGTTCCTACTACTCCTTTCACACCTGGAATTTGTTTGACGTGTTTTACTGGAATTGTGTCTTTGTTGCCATAGTGGCGAAATGACCATTTCATAGTTTCTTCTTTTCCTTTCGTTCTAATAGGCTACTTTTACTTCTGGATTTACTTGAACTTTCAATGGTTTCTTTGATAATAAATGAATCACATCAGATACACATTTATTGCCCATTTCATATAAGCATTCACTTGTATAAGCAGAAGTATGCGGAGTAATGATTACATTCTCATATGTTAGTAAACGATGTGTGCCATCAATTGGTTCGTTTTCTACTACGTCCATTGATACGCCAGCTAATTTACCTGAATCTAAGGCGCGAATTAAAGCATCTTCATCAAATAATTCGCCACGAGCTGTGTTAACGATATAAACGCCATCTTTCATCAAATCAAATTCACGGTCTGAAATCATATATTTTGTTTCGTGAGTGATTTTAGCATTCAATGAAATTACGTCTGAGTTTGCTAATAAGTAGTCTAGCTCCACTTGTTCAACGCCTGGTAATGCTAAACGCTCTGGGGTTACATATGGATCATAAATTAACAACCGAACTTTAAATCCTCCATACATAATTTCCCCGACACGAGAGCCAATATTTCCAAATCCGATAATTCCAACTGTTTTCTCGCGTACTTGGCGACCTAAGAAAGTATTTCTTAATGCCCAGTTTGATGATTTTGTTGCTTGTTCAGCAGGTAATACTTTACGCATGTTTGCTAATAAAATTGCTACTGCGTTTTCAGCTACCGCATCGTTTTCTACTTCTGGTGAAACGATTGTGACAGGTACACCGTATTCAGTGGCAGCTTCCATGTCGATATTGTTATAACCAATTCCGTGACGGCTGATTAGTTTTGTATTTTGTTTTAATTCAAAGAACTCGCGTGTGAAAAATGGTGTTACAGATGAAATAATGATTTCGTGATCTGCTAAAACTTCCGCTAATTCTTTGGCTGGTAAATGTGTGGGAACATTAAAGCGTTCAACTGTTCCGTATTGTTCTAATTGTTCGATGTGCTCTGGGAAATTTTGTCCAAAGCTGCTCGAGTTGATAATTGCAATTTTCATATCGTTCTCCTACGATGTTTTTTCATATTCTAAATTTTAACAGCAGAATTTAATTCCATTAAAGTTAGTTTTAATTGTTCTAAATTTGTTAGATGTTGCATTGCTGAAGTATGAACATTCATCACCTCATTGAATATATCAATTAATTGAACAACTTTTACTTTAGCAGCTAATGCCGATTCAACACCACTTTGTGTATATTCCACGGCAATACAAGATTCTTTTGATAGATTAGAGTGTCTAATCGCGCTATTATAGATATCTGGTGCAGGTTTAGGATTTTTTACGTGTTCTGCAAAAATAATGAAGTTGAAATCCTCAAGAATCTCAAAATAATTTAAGATCTTTACACCAAGCTCCGATGAAAAAGAAGTAATTAGTCCGATTTTCAGTTGATTATCTTTACAAAAATTTAAAATATCTCTAGCATATGGACGTAACCGAAGGACATTGTGTTTAAAATCCCCTTCAAAATTTTCTTCAAAGTAGCGAAGACACTCCATCCGAATGATTTCTGATAAATATCGATGTTTTGTATAGGAATCAATTTTGTCTAACGTTCTTTCAGGACTAAGACCACTCCATTTTTGAATTTCTAAAACTTCTATTGCCAATTCATGATTTTTGAATGCACGTCTATATCCTTCGATAAAAAGACTTTCTGTATCTAATAAAGTGCTATCTAAATCAAAAATCACACATCTAACCACTTTATTTCTCATTAAATTCCCCCTAATAAAAATCATTAGAACGAACGACTCAATCTCCCCTTAAATTGAATCGTTCATTCCTTTGGATTCATACAATCATTTGTTAGAAATCATCTTCATCTTCATCAAATTTTTCTACCATTGAAATATCCCAGCTTCCTAATGCGCCTAATCCTTGATTGATTACATCAGGAACAACCTTTTGAATTTGTGTTCCTAATAGTTGAGCATTAATTGCTTCTAAAAGCATCGGCAAGTTCACCCCACCAACGACATAAACTTCCTTTTGTAATTCTTCTTTTAAATGATTTATTGCAAGAACCGATTGATTATAGGGACTTGCACTTATCAAATCTGTTAAAATAATTACCCCATCTTTTTGATTGACCATATGAATAGCATCTTTAATTTTTTCTTCTAGTAAAGTGACATCTTCGCCTTGTAATAAGTTAACTGTCACAATATTTTCGGTATATCCCATAATTACTTGCGCTGCATCTTTTAATCCATCACTAAGAATGCCGTGTGTTGCAATCACAATTCCTAACATAAGTTTCTCCTTTTAATTAGTATTATTTTTACAGACCAAACTGTTTCAATACATCTTTCAAACTTGATTTTGGTGCAGAAGGTGTCGCTTGAAAATAAATGTTCTCAACTCCATAGTTTTCATTTAAATCTTTTAATTTCATTGCATCATCTTTATTTAAATAAACAGATTTTGTTACGAAGATATCTTTTTGCGGATCTTTTCGAGCGATACCTCCAATATTTAATTCTTTCATTGGTACACCGTGTTTTACTAAGTCATAAATAACACTAACTTTTTTTGTGATTAGGATATTGTTATAGTCCTTAAATTCATATTCATCCCAATAATGTTTTGCTTTATCCTGAGTAATAACGATTGTTTTTTGTCCTGTACGACCACCTGCACTTTTGTATAATTCCCTCATAAATTTATCTTTTGCAACAACATCATCAACAACAAAAAGTGAATTTACACCTGCTTTTTGTGATAAAGTAACCATTACTTGTCCATGAATTAAACGCTCATCTACTCTTGCTAAAATTACTTGTCCCATTTTTATATCAATCCTTTCGTACTTAAACTATAAAATGCCAATTCCTGCTAAAACAATTAAAATCCCTGTTAGCCATAATAATGCTTGCGTTACTTTTAAACCTTTTTTTGTATAGAACCAATAAACCCCCATCACTACTGCAAGTGGCAATAATCCTGGAACAATTTTATCTAAAATATCCTGAACAACAAATTCACGACCTGAAATACCAAATTTCAAAGCAGAGGATACTTTTACATAATTTCCTGCTAATACACCCATCATGAATAA
Source organism: Streptococcaceae bacterium (assembly GCA_031285105.1). Lineage (GTDB taxonomy): Bacteria > Bacillota > Bacilli > Lactobacillales > Streptococcaceae > JAITWV01. Next base: position 6,218 of record JAITWV010000344.1, read on the forward strand.
ACCAAGTACAGATAGGGTGTCAATTGCTGTTTGAACTCCTGAGGATTGCATTAAACCAGTTGCATTTCGTCCCATTGAAAATGCTGAACGAGCAAAGAAAATACCTAAAATTGCTTGATATAATGCAAATCCGATAAATGGAATTAATGCACCTAAAGCTGAACCTTGTTGCGCCCATGGAACGGCAATTGCAATAAAGATATATTGAACTGTTCCTGAGTCAATTGCATCCCCAATACCAGCAAGAGCACCCATTAAACCAGCTTTTGTGTTGTACATCAAATCATCAACCATTGTTATTTCTTTGCCTTCATGAATTTCTTGTGCACGCTGCTGTTCCATAGAAGACATTAGACCTGTAATAACTCCACCACCCCAAGTTAATTGAGTGTTGAAAAAAAGCAATTGTCTTTTATAAGCCGCACGACGATCTTCATCATTTTTATATAATTTTTTGAGCACTGGCATCATTCCATATAATAAAGAAGGAGCTAAATATCGCTCGAATGTATGTGGAATTTCATTAGCAAAGTGCCATCTTAAATAAGCTTTTGTTACATCTTTTTTTGTAATTTGTTCTGGTGTTTGACTCATCTTTTTCTCCTCCTTATTAAAATCCATCATCATAATCTTCATCATCTTCCTCAATAGAAGTATCACTTGCTCCGACATGAGCGACTTCAACTTTCTTTGATTGAGTTGCTCGAACAAAGATAATAGAAAGAAGTAAGCCAAAGATTGCATAGGTAACCATTGTAATTTCTAGTGATTTTGAAACGACACTCATAAAGTAAGCTAAGAAAAAGAACACCATAACATCTTTTCTTCCAATAACATAAACGGTTGTTGCAATACCAATAGCTGCTAATCCACCACCAACTACTTCTAAAATATGAATGATGACCGTTCCTTCAAGTGCTGTAATAACATTGGCAATAACTGGTGCACCTAAATATAAGGCGATAAAGACTAGTGGAACAAACAAAATAAATGAAGCAATAGTTGGATACCAAATAATTGAACGGGCAATCGCTCTATCATTTAATTCTTCAACCGCTTTATCTGTATACTTTCCTAAAAATGTATTGATAAAAAATCGGAATTGATACAAGTAACTACCTAACAATCCAACCGGTACGGCAACGGCAATCGCTGCTTCTGGTTTCAAGTTTCCAAGTAAAGCTACTGGTACGGCAATCGCTGCTGCAATCGATGGTTCGGCTGGCATTGATCCTCCAGGTGAAAAGACACCCATATAAATCATTTGCAAAGCTGCTGTAACAATCATTGCCTGCGTTACATTTCCCATGATTACCCCAACAACTAAACCTGTCATTAATGGTGAAAAACGTAAGGTTAAGGTCGCTCCTCCTCCAAGCCATCTTGACATAATCGCTGCAACCCATAAGGCGATTAACAGACTTTGCATGATACTTAATGTTTCCATAATATCCTCCTAAAAATTTTATTGGTTTTGTAACTCTTTTGATATTCGTTATGATAGCACTTTCAAAAGCGAAGAACATGACAACTTTTTTTGAAAAAATAAAGTATTTGTCGCTTTGTATAATTATCAAGGTTTTAATCCATTAAAAGAATCATTTTTTTTCAGACGAGTTATTGTGATTATTTTCATTGAAGATACACATGAAATTTAAAAATCCATTTTTTGATTAAACGTCCGCAACTCTTCTTCACGAGCCAATTCAATTTCTTGTTGTTTTTTCTTTAATTGCCAAGTATATTCACCAAATACTTGTTCAAATTTACCACTAAAATTTCGAGTGAAACCAATTGGTAATTCTTGATAAAAACGATGAACATACTCTGCAAGTTGACTTGTTTTTTGATAAAATTGTTTACGATACTGCTCAATTATTCCTTCTGCTTCGTCTAATTTGCGAATATTTCTTGCATGTTCTTCTTCCAGTTGATATTGTTCATTTCTATCCATTTTCTCTCCTTTTTACCCAAGTGATTTCATCGGATTGCCCAATTGTGGTTGAAATTTATTCGATTCTAAGAGCATTTGAGCTGCTTGTGTTGATTTTCCTGTTAATCCTTCTTTCAAATTCGTGACAATCGTTTGACTTGCAAAATGTTGCATTTTTGTTTTCTTTTCATTTAACTTACTAGAAATATCTATTTTTTGACTTGCCAATTTTTCTTTTTTCGCCATTAAAATAGCTTGAACTGCCACTCGTTCTTGGGCTTTCATTGCTTCACGAAACTGTTCATCTAGTATGAATATGCTCAAATAGGGATTGGTTGCTTGATTGTAATACATCCATTAATTCCTCCAACTTAAATTCATAATATTTTTAAATCCAATTGCTCCATCTTTATCCACTTCTTGAATATGTTGCGAGACATTCACTAACCCAATTGAAAAATCTTCCATTTGCTTGAAATACTCCACCACACTTTTATTTGTATTCTCCTCTATCCCAACATCCCATAAATTTCTTATAGTAAATTCTGCCAACAACTCCTCAACTTCCCAAGCATCAAGGTATTGAACCATGTGATAAATTGCCTCACGTGTTTCTTTAATGGTTTGTTGCACCTTTTCTTTTTCTTCATTTAACATTGTTGTTATTTCATTTTTGTATTCTTCTGCTTGTAAAATAGCTGTTTGTGCTACTGTTTGAAGCAACTGCGAGCGAAGAGAAATTTTTTGTGCACTACTAGATGAACGAATGCGCTGTTGATACATCGGAATATGTCTTTCATCCCATTTCAATGTTTTGGTTTTTGTGTTTTTAATGATTAGACCATATTCTTTGGTGAAAGCATCTATCAATTCTTTTGCTTTTCGAGTAGTAAAACCAAGCGCAGTTAGTCCATTGATGCCATTTGTAAGAGCGGTTACAAGAACACTTACTGGAAGTCCAACACCTACTGTTTTTTCGAGTTTGGACACTGTTTCTTGAAGCAAGTGAGCTAGTTGATTGCCTGCTTCTAATAATTCAGGGTGGAAGTCTTTGGTTGCGACTAGAAATTCTCCATTTTCCTGAATTTGAAACGCACCAAAATCATGACTACTTGGGGTATCAAAAGTCGTGCCAAAATTGCGCGGAACAATCACATGGACATTTCCAAACTGTTTGTCTAAAGATTCTGTTCGGTTAAGCATGCTTACTAGATCAAAAGGATTAACGTAATAAGTAACTTTTTCACCTAGTTTTTCCATCTCTTCTTCAGATAAACCCATATTTTTAAGGCTTTGCGTGACATCTGGCCCGTCAAACAAAACAACTTTTCCCAATCGATCCGCTGAATTTGGAAAATCATGGTAAAATTTGGCAACAGCTTGGGCGGAAATCATTGTTCCCAAAGAGTGACCAGTAATGTTTAATTGAGCATTGGGTGCTTGGTTTTGTAAGTCTTTTACCTTTTGTTGAATCGCTTGATTGGCAAGTTTGGCTTGAGGAATGTAGGCATTGGTTAAAGCGAAATTCGCATCATTTGCCAGCCAGTCATTGAGTACATTGCCTAAGTTGGTATAGCTATCACTTCCACGAATGGAAAGATAGGTGTTTTTGGTTTCTGTGGTTAACTGGGGTGTGTCCGTGACAAAATAAGCATTAAAACCTGCTTTTTCATCGGTTAACAGTCCTTTTTGGTAACTTTTGGTGGTGTAGTTTTCGTTGTGGTAGCCACCGTTTGGGTTTGGGATTGTGAGTGTTGTTTTGATTGGTTCGTCATGTAGAGTTAAGTCGGGTTGGAGGTAGGCGATACCATTGTTTGGGAGGTTTTTACCAGCTTTAACTTGGATTTCCCCTGTTTTTTCACTAATTGCATTCTCACTAAAATTTAAATATTTTTCTTTTTTATTCACTGAATATAACGGAAAATTTTTAGGTCTAGAATTGTATGATGATTCAGCTATATTTGCATAAATATTATTAAAATTCTGTAAATTATTCAAAGGGTCTACTTCCTCCATCTATTGTAAAATCTTGATTTAAAT
>JAITWV010000389.1 GCA_031285105.1 Streptococcaceae bacterium
TGCGATGTTTGCGGCGATTCCGTTTTGGTATGCTTCCTTGTTTTCAGGGTATTATCTGTTGATGTTGTTGATTTTGGTTGGGTTAATTATTCGTGGTGTTTCCTTTGAGTTTCGTGCGACTCATCCAAATGAAAAACACAAAGTTCTTTGGGGCAAACTATGTATGATTGGTTCGTTCATTGTGCCATTTACGCTGGGCATGGTGTTTACTAGTTTAATTCAAGGAATGCCACTAGATGCGCAAGGCAATATGAAAGCTGGATTTTTTGACTATGTGAATTTGTTATCGGTCGTTGGTGGGGTGGCGATGGTTTTACTTTGTTATTTACATGGAATGAACTATTTAGCCTTACGAACAGAAGGTAATTTACGTGATAGAGCCAAACAACGAGCAAAACAGTTGTATCCTTTCCTTTATCTTGGTGAAATTATCTTTGCGATTTTATTGTTTATTTTTACTGACTTTGTGCAAAATAGACCAGTAATTACTATTCTACTGTTGGCTGTCATGGTTATACTAACGGCTTGTGCACATTTTGCGATCATCAAAGAAAAAGAATTGATTGCTTTTATCGCTAGTGGGAAAACATTTGTTGTCTTAGTGATACTACTTTTTCAAGGACTCTTTCCACGCGTGATGATTGCACAAGACGCACGCTTTGATTTATTGCTAAAAGATGCCACTAGCTCTCCTTACACATTGAGGACGATGACTTTTATTACTTTAGGTATTTTGCCATTTGTGATTGGGTACACCATTTGGACTTACTATGTCTTTAGAAAACGAATAACCAGTGAAAGGATTGACGAGTATTGATTGATAAAGCTATTTTAACGTTGCCTCATTTCAAAAAGATACTCGCTAAGCTTGCGGGAATTAGCTTCCTGCAAGCTTTTTCGGTCGTCTTTCAGGCAATTTTTTTAGCAAGAGCTATTGTTATCTTTTGGCAAGGAAAACCATTTAATAGTGGAGCGTCTTCCATTTTATTCTTCTTTCTAGCTTTTATTTTGAGACATTTGTGTACTTTTTGGCGTGAGCGTATCTTGGATTATTATGCCTATCAACAAGTTGCACATATTCGCAAATCTTTGATGCAAAAAATCTTTTCTCAAGGCACCTTGCTTGTGCAAAATACTGGTAGTGGTTCCTTGATTACGAATGTCTTGGAAGGGGTCAACCAAGTCGAAAATTATATTCGTTTGGTTTCAAGCAAGATGTTGAATATGCTGATTTTTCCAACCATTATCTTCCTTGCGGTTTTTATGCAAGATAAACTTTCAGCTTTCATTTTGTTCGCTGTTTTTCCGGTCATTATTTTATTTATGGTCCTATTAGGTGTGGCAGCAAGGAAAAAGGCACAAAGACAATTTGCGAGTTTTCAATTGTTAAGCAATCACTTTTTAGACTCTTTACGCGGCTTAGAAACACTAAAGTTATTTGGGCTTTCAAAAAGTTATGCCAAATCTATTTATAAAACAAGTGAACGATTACGAAGAGCGACAATGAATACGTTAAAAGTAGCGATGTTATCTACTTTTGCTTTGGATTTTTTTACAACTTTAAGCGTGGCAATTGTGGCGGTCTTTTTAGGTCTTCGTTTGTTAAATGGCGAAATTGAATTTTTACCCGCCTTAATTACTTTGATATTAGCTCCTGAATTTTTCTTGGCGCTCCGTGAATTTGCTGGTGATTATCATGCAACTTTAGATGGTAAGAATGCCTTAAAAGCGATTAACCAACTTTTAGGAATTCCTGAGGTAGAACAAAAAGAGGTTTTAGCTGATTTTACTTATAATGAAACAAGTATGTTTGATATTTCTTCGCTTCATTTTTCTTATCCCGATAGTTCTGGCAAAATAAGCGACTTTCAATTTTCTTGGCAAGGTTATGGGAAAATTGGCATTATTGGTAAATCTGGAGCAGGTAAGTCTACGTTGATTTCTCTATTAGGTGGTTTTTTACAGCCAAATAAGAGTGAGATTTCGATAAATGGGCAACAAATCCCTCATTTTACCCAAAAAAATTGGCAGCAAAAAATTAGCTATATCCCACAAAAGACCTATATTTTCCATGGTACGTTAAAGGAAAATGTTTGTCTTTATGCACCAAATGCTAGTGATGAACAAATTGCAAAAGCATTGAAGGCTAGCGGTTTAACTTCATTAGTGCAAGAAATTGGCTTAAATGAAATAGTTGGACAAGGAGCAAGACAACTTTCAGGCGGGCAAGCACAACGAATCGCTTTGGCACGGGCATTTTTAAGTGAGAAGCGTAATATTTTGTTACTTGATGAACCAACAGCTCATTTGGATATTGAAACCCAAGCGCAAGTGATTCAAGAAATGTTGCCACTCTTAGAAAATAAATTAGTCTTTTTAGCCACTCATCGTCTACATTGGATGCCTAGTATGGATTATATTTTGGTGGTGGAAAAAGGAAAAATTGTCGCTTGCGGTACACATGAAGAACTTTTAGCCAATAGTTTGAGCTATCAACAATTTATTCACGAGAGAAGGTGAGCAAGATGCACTTATTTAAAAAAGATACATGGGTGAAACCTTATTTGAAAAAATATAAAAAAGTGCTAACTCTTGCTTTATCGCTAGGATTTTTGACTTTTTTTGCGGGAGCTGCTTTAATGTTTACTTCTGGTTTTTTGATTTCAAAAGCGGCCACTCAGCCATATAACATCCTCATGATTTATATACCCGTTGTCTTAACCCGTGCTTTTGGTATTTTGCGCCCAACTTTAAGATACCTCGAACGGCTCGTTTCACATAACTGGGTACTAAAAATGACCAGTTCCATTCGTAAAAAGTTGTATTTATCACTTGAAAACGGTTCTTCTATTTTTTCAGGGAAAATTCGTTTAGGTGAAATTTTAGGCTTATTGTCTGAGGATGTTGGACATATTCAAAATCTTTATTTACGAACGGTTTTTCCGATTGTCACAGCCTTGCTTCTTTATGTTTTCATCATTGTTGCTTTGGGTTTTTTCAATCTATTTTTTGCTTTATTTATGGCTTTTTTATTATTTATTCTTATTTTTATTTTCCCACTGATTTCGATATTACGTCTAGGGAAAATTCAAGAAGAAACAAAACTCAAGAAAAATCAATTATATACCCATCTAACAGACAATATCCTGGGAGTAAATGATTGGATTTTATCTGGTCGCACCGATGATTTTGTCGAGCAAATGAGTAAAGCCCAAGAAAACCTTCGACAATCGCAAAAGAAACTAAATACATTTCACCGCATGCAATCACTCCTTTTAGAAATATTCTTTGGCTTCATTGTTGTGGTCGTTCTTTGGTGGGCACAACAGTATTTTGGTGGTCTGCAAAATGAGCGTACAAATTGGATTGCAGCCTTTGTTTTATGTATTTTTCCGTTAATTGATGCTTTTGCTCCGTTATCTGAAAGTGTTGTTGAGTTTACTATTCATAAAGATTCAATTCAACGCTTAAACCAATTGCCTAAAGTTAGTGAACAAACCACTCAAGAAATGAAACAACAACCAAAAAACCTCCTCATTGATATTGATAATTTAGTCTTTTCTTATCAAAATGAGCGAACACTCAATCACTTAAATTTACAAATTCAACCAGGAGAAAAAATAGCAATTCTTGGAAAAAGTGGGGCAGGTAAATCAACTTTAGCCAAACTCTTGCGAGGAGATTTATTCCCAACAACTGGCAAAGTAACATTAGGAGAGCTTGAGACAACAACATTTGGTGATAACATTACGGACTATATCGGCGTACTACATCAAAACCCTTATTTATTTGCAACAACCATTCGCAATAATCTGCGCATTGGCAACCAACAAGCAAGTGATGAAGAAATTTGGCAAGTCCTTGAAATGGTTGGATTAAAGGAGATGGTAGAAAAATTACCAGAAAAATTAGACACCCAAGTTGACGAAGCAGGCTTACGTTTTTCAGGCGGAGAAAGCCATCGTTTATCTTTAGCACGTTTGTTGTTAAAAGATACACCAATAGTCCTTTTAGATGAAGCGACACTTGGTTTAGATTCAATGATAGAACAAGAAATTTTGCAGACATTTTTTCAGGCATTTGAAGGAAAAACAATTATTTGGATTACGCATCATTTGCTTGGTGTGAAACATGTCAATCGTGTTTTATTCTTAGAAGATGGACAATTTGTGATTAATGGAAGACCTGATGATTTGGCTTTAGACAATGATTATTATCGTTATTTGCTAGAATTGGATCGAGGGTGGAGTTAATGATAAAAGCACATCTAACATATCGATAAAAAACATCAAGAGCTTTGAGTAAATACATCGAGAACTTTTTAAAAAAGATCATGTTCTTTGAGTAAACACATCGAGAACTTTTAAAACAATTGAACGACAATCTAAAAAGCCTTCAGATTTTATTCTAAAGGCTTTTTATAGTAATTTGACAACTAGTGCATGCAACTGACAAACGTTAATCTTTACTACGAATAACGGCAATAATCCCCGAACTCAGACGCACCATTATATCCTCATTTTCGACAAATTCATTACTTGGATAACTCACCATCTGTTTTAAGTTAGTCGGTGGTAATTCATATTTCGCTCCTTGAATTTCAAAACCTGTCACACGACTTAGACTGGCAAATCCAATATATTGATATGCTTTATCTTCTTTAAGCGTGTGTGTACCTGCTTGTAAAAAATGAATTTCATTGTACTTGTCTTGAAAATAAATTTGATCAATCACTGTTTGAAATCGAGGCTCTAAAACCATGAACAAGTTGCTCAAAAAATGATCCATTCGCTTACCACCAGCACCTAAAAGAATAAAACGTCTGGCTAGTGGATACATCAACACAGCACGTACTAAAGCTAATTGGGTATCGGTGTCGTCTTTAATGCTTGAAAAACTTTCAATGTACTTTGCCGTGCGTTTGATTAATTTCAATTCCAACTCAGGCAACGAATCAAAATCACCAATCGCTAAATCTAGAGGATAACCTAGTTTCAGTAAAGTTGCTGCACCTTTGTCTACTCCTACAAATCTAGTGTTTTTCCAGTAATCATAAGGAGCTAAAATGTCTTTTATACCACTTTGTTCACCAGCACTTACGATAAAAACTGTTTCTTTTGGCATTTAATTTACCGCTGCTTGAAGTTTATTCATGCTTTCTTTTGGACTTTTTGCACCATAAACATAAGACCCTGCCACAAATACATTGGCACCTGCTTGTTTACATAAACCAATCGTCATATCATCCACACCGCCATCCACTTCAATGTCAAAGTCTAAGTTCATTTTCTCGCGTAATCGAACTAATTCTTTTACTTTTTCAAGACATTCTGGCAAGAACGATTGACCACCAAAGCCTGGATTAACGGTCATAATTAAGACTTGGTCGACTAAATGAAGAACGTTTTTGATGGTTTCAACGCTTGTTCCTGGATTAATGACCACACCAGCTTTTGTCCCGGTATTTTTGATTTTTTGCAAAGCACCATGTAAATGCGGTGTGGCTTCTTGGTGAATGGTAATGATATCTGAGCCTGCATTGGCAAAATCTTCAATAAATCTTTCAGGCAAATCAACCATCATGTGAACATCTAAAGTTAGTTTTGTTTTTGAACGCAAGGCAGCCACAACATTTGGACCCATTGTAATATTGGGGACAAATTGACCGTCCATAATGTCAATGTGAATATAGTCAGCACCTAATTCTTCGACTAATTTCACATCACGTTCCAAATTTGCAAAATCGGCACTGAGGATAGATGGAGCAATTTTCATTGTTTTCATAATTAACTTCCTTTTTTCTTTTTTTGATAAACAGGTTTCGTATTTTTAATTTCATCTAAAAATTGTAAATAATTGTCATAACGACTTTGAAGAATTTCTTGCGTTTCCAAAGCTTCTTTAACCGCACAAGATGGTTCATGAAGATGCTGACATTCTCTAAATTTACAATGTACACTCAATCGCACAAACTCAGGGAACATCTTTGGCAAATCAACTGCTTCAATATTTAAAAAATCAATTGAGCTAAAACCAGGTGTATCTGCAACTAAGCCTTGATTGATTGGATGCAGCTCAACGTGTCTTGTTGTATGTTTACCCCGTCCTAAACTTTGCGAAATTTGAGCAGTTGCCAATTGTAACTCAGGTGAAATTTTATTCAAAAGTGTCGACTTACCTGCACCAGATTGCCCCATAAAGACACTTAGATGCTTAGGAAAACAATTGATAATTTCTTCCAATGAATGATCACTTGAAAGAATAACTTTATAACCTATCTTTTCATAATCTACTTTCACTTGTTCAAATTCTTTTCTTTGCTCATCAGTTACTAAGTCTAATTTGCTCAAATAGATGACTGCTGAAATATCCTCTTTTTCCAAAGTTACCAAAAAGCGGTCTAATAAATTCGTTGAAAAATTAGGCTCAACCACACTCATAATGATAATCCCTTGATCAATATTGGCAATATTTGGACGGATGAGCATATTGTGTCTGGGCAAAAGTTCTAAGATATAACCATCTGTGTCATTTTCAGCTTCAAATTCAACAAAATCACCGACTAATGGAGTCAATTTTCTTTTGCGAAAGTTACCTCTTGCTCTTGTTTGGTAGGTTTTTCCATTTGTGTATACATAGTAAAATCCTGCTAAAGCTTTTCTAATTTGTCCTTGCAATTTATCACTCCTTGTTTATAGTCAGATATTCTTAATTACTCTTTAGTACAGCGTAATTGTTTTTAGATTGTAAAAAGAGAAGTTTGTGAATTATAAACTGCGAATTTTCGG
>JAITWV010000400.1 GCA_031285105.1 Streptococcaceae bacterium
CGGTTCACATAACTACACCACAAGCAAGTTTGAACAAAATAGCTTAGTTTCTGCTGGGTGGAGAAATGAAGGGATTGCTTGGTATGGAGTTAGTGCAGGAGTTACATTACCACCCGCACCACCAAGTTCAGGAAAATCAGTACAAGTGGATAAAGAAATAACAGGTATTGGTGGCCAAGCATACAACAATCCAGGTTCTTATCGTCTTCAATATTCAAATAAAGCTTTTGACCAAGCACCTTCAGGAAGTGTAACATTTGAATTTTCAGCAGATGTTAAGATGCAAGGACAAGGCTCAATTTTTGAACATCAATTTGTTGTTGCGGGAAATGCTGTTGCTGGTGGACAAGTGGGAATTTCTTTAAGATACATGAACGGAAATGATGCAGATTTTGCTCAAGGAAGAATCGCAACGCAAACAATTAATTTTCCTGCCAATTCTGGAACAACAGGTCAGCAATTTTACTCAGTTAATACAGCAGCGCCAAGAATTTCAAATGGATCAACTGTGAATTTAAAAGTAAAATATTTTGACAGTGGTTCAGTACAAACATTTGTAAATGGTTCTTTAGTTGGTCAATATAATACAAAATTATCAGGAGGTGCGTTTATTGTGCATTCTTTTGATGAAAATAATGTAAGCTCAATGACGAATATTAGAGTGTTTAAAAACGGAAGAGATGTGACAAATAGTCCTTTAGTTGCATGGAGTACTGGTAATCCAAAAGTTGCGGCTTATTAAAAAATATTTACAAAAGACGATTTTTCTATAGATGAGGAATCGTCTTTTTGATAGCCTGTTTTGCTTATATGTTTCAAATTAAAATCTATTCTTTAGTTAACAAAGCAGCTTGATACAAAGTAGTTCTACACATCAAAAAGCAAGTCAATTTCTCAACTTGCTTACTCATCAATTATCACCAAATTTCAATTCGATCTGCTACTTCCATATACATTCCATCACCTTTTTTAACATCAAAGGTCGTATAAAAGTCTTCAAAATTACGTGGAATGATGTTTCCTCTTAATTTTGTAGGTGCGTGTGGGTCAACTGAAAGTAACAATGTTTGATATTCTAATCGCGCTTTACTTCTCCAGATCGTCACCCAATTAGTAAAAAACTCCTCAATATTGCCATTTTCCAATTTCGCGGCTGTCAATGCTGCATTCACACCGCCTAAGTCTGCAATATTTTCAGAAACAGTTAATGTGCCATTTGCCACTCCCGCACTGGTTTTTAGTCCATCAAATTGTTTGATCATCAACTGCTTTTTCTCTTCAAATTTTGCATAGTCTTCATCTGTCCACCAATTGTTTAAATTCCCACGCTCATCAAATTTTGAACCATTATTATCAAACGCATGGGAAATTTCATGAGCAATCACTGCACCAATACCACCGTAATTTTGTGATGGCGTTTGATCAAGCGAATAAAATGGCGCTTGCAAAATTGCTGCAGGAAAGACAATATGATTGGCTGATGGATTAAAATAAGCATTCACCATGTGAGCAGGCATGTGCCATTTTTGTCTATCGGTTGGTAAATGGTAATCCGACCACGCTTTTTCTTGCTTCAATTGACGGAAATAAAGAATATTTTCAGCTAAAGATTTCTTTTCGTCTACAATAAATTTCAAATAAATATCTTCTAATTTATCAGGATAACCAATAAACACACCTAAATTTTCTAGCTTAAAAATCGCCTTGTTAATCGTTTCTTCACTCAGCCACTCATTTTCTTTTAAGCGGATTTTATACACATCAATCATCTTTTCAACCATGTGTTTAACGTCTTGTTTGGCTTTTTCACCAAAGTATTTCTTTCCATAATATAAGCCAATTACTTGTGAATAAATACCTGTTGCTAAATCAAAGGCATGTTTTTCTTGTGGACGAGCTTCTTTGACCCCACTTAATGCCCGTGAATACTCGCCACCAATAATACGAAGTTCTTCTGATAAAATCGTTGTGTATCTTGAAAGTTGATCTAAATACATCCACGCTTTCATTTCTTCAAAGTTTGCTTCATTAATAACGGTGGCAAAATTATCAGACCAACGTTTTTCAGAAATTGCTACGCGCTCATCATCTTTAATCTTGACACCTGTCATTGCATCTAATAGCTCACGCAAGGGAATAGTTGACCATTTTTCCACTAATTCTTTAAAGTTAACAGGTGTATAATAATGTTCGACTTGATTGTTTTCTTCAGATGTATTGGCAAATGGGACGATTTTTTCATCAAATGCTAAAGCTAAATCAATCAGTTTCGTTGCTTCACCTAGTGTTAAACCAGCGATTTTCAACAACTTTTCATTCATACTTCTGAAAACGGCCAATAGTGCTTTGCGTTCTTCTTTTTTCTCATCAGAATAATAGGAAGTATCCGGTAAAATCAAACCAGGTGATGAAAACCAAAATGTGCGTTTATCTGTGTTTTTCAAATCTTCACTAATTGAAATTCCCCAAGGCACACTCATGCCACTTTTTTCCCAGTCAACTAGACCGCTTTTAAATTCTTCAAAGTTTTCTATTGCCAAGATACGTGCTAAAATCGGCTGCACTGGTTTGATTCCAAGTTCGTTTCTAGTTTCAAAATCAACTGCTTGACGGTAAATTTTGATAAAATTCTTTAGCTCACTTGGAACGCTCACTTTGCCTTTGCGCATGGGCACAAATTCATCCATTAATAATTTTTCATTACCTTCTACCAATTGCAAAAATGAACCTATTGCTGGTTTATCGGCTGGAATCGTTGCTTTTTCAATCCAGCTTCCATTAATTGCTTCATACAAATCATCTTGAACTCTTACGTTACTCATGAGTTACCCCCTTAATTTTCTTATATTTATTCTATCATTTCTGATTTAAAAGTGGGCTTTGATTGTACTATTTTTCTAATTTAACATTGAAAGCACGACTTGTAAGGGTTATCATTAGATGTAGTACTTAAGAAAGAAGGCTTATACATATATGTTGAAATTAATTGTTTCAGATTTAGATGGTTCACTATTAAAAAATCAAGGCATCTCACCAGGAAATATGGAAGCTTTAAAAACTGCCCAGGCGCAAGGGGGGAAATTAGTTATTGCCACTGGTCGTGATTATAAATGGATTACTTCTTTGATTAACAAATATAACTTAGATTGTTATTCAATTACCGGAAACGGTGCCGAATTTCGTGACCCAAAAGGAAATTTAGTCGAAAGTGCTTATTTAAAACCTGAAAAGTATAAAGATGTCACCAAACATATGTTAACGATGAACATTCCGTTTATGATTTATACTTCTGAGGGATATTATAGTGAGCAAGACCCCTTTTTTGTGGCAGAGTCTTTTTTTGAAAGAGGGAAAAAACGCTTTACAGGTGACATTGATGAACGTCGCAAGAATCCTGAATGGCCTTGTAATCAACTACAACACATTCAAGATATTGACGCATTTTTAGCAACTAACCCGCAAATTATCAAAATTGAAGCCTTCACTATTGTAGACCCACTTCCAATTAATGAGCTGAAATGTTATCTTGAAGGCGATGAAGAGATTTCTTATCTTTCTTCTTTTGATGACAATTTAGAAGTGACCGCCTATGATGCGCAAAAAGGGAAAATCCTTGAAATTGCCTGTGAACATATGGGAATTTCTAAAGAAGAAGTGATGATTTTTGGTGATGGAATGAATGATATAACCATGTTTGAGCGTTTTCCTCATGGCTATGCACCCGCTAATTCCGCGCAAGGTATTTTAGATGTAGCAGAATTTGTGGTGGCTCATTTTGAAGACGATGGCTTTGCTGAGGCGGTTTATCATATGTTGGAGCGGGTGGGTGTTTGTAATTAATGAAAAAAGCCAAAGTTATCACCATTTGTGGTAGTCTAAAATTCACTAAAGAAATGCAGCAAGTCAGCGAACAACTAGAACTTGCAGGTAATTGTGTATTAAGTGTTATTTACCCAACTAAAACAAATTATACCCAAGAAGAAATCGCACTATTTGACCAATTACATCGCCAAAAGATTTTCATGTCTGATGCGATTTTTGTCGTCAATGTAAACGGCTATATCGGTGAAAGTACGCGTAATGAAATTGAATTTGCCAAATCTCTTAATAAAGAAGTGCAATTTTTCACTTAAAACAAACTTAAAAAC
>JAITWV010000011.1 GCA_031285105.1 Streptococcaceae bacterium
CTTTTTAAGTTGATGTTTGAAAAGTGTAATTTGTTTGATAACGCTTTGTTTGTCCTTTGGGTAGGTAAATACTTCCCCAATCTGGATGTCGCAAAATTTCGATTTCTTCTTGAGGTTCGATGGCAAGACCAAGTTGTGAGGACATTTTTTGACCATTTACGAAGATTGGCAATTTCATATGAGTTGCTGAAAAAACAACCAAGCAACTTCTGGAGGTTTTGATGGATAATTGACGACCACTTATCTTCTCAGACAAAATTAAATCAGGAGTCTGTTGTCTTATTTTTTCAAGAACAAAACAATGGTCTAATTGCGCGCAAAAAGGGATAGCTGTCAATTCTTTAAAATCTGTATTCTCAATTAAGTTACCAGTTGGTATTTTTTCCAAATCTGTTTCTAAAACAAAAGAAGCATCAATTAGCAGCTCATGTGAGTACTCGATTGGCTGTTTGGCATTTCCAGATAAATTAAAATAACTATGGTTGGTAGGATTTATATAGGTATTTTCATCGCTAATTACTTCCATTGTATGAATAACTTGATTTTCAATTAATTGATATTGAACACTAAGTGATATTTCATCTGCAAAAGGACTATTGCTATATTTAAGAGTAAAGGCGACTGTTTGTTCATCAACTATTTTTATGTCAAAAAAACACTGATCCCAACCATAAGGAGAGGAATGAAGATTGTGTTTTTCGCTTAAATTTTTTTCTAATTGAATATGTTCATTGATATAACCGTTTTTAATTCTACCAGCAATTGGACCAACAGTTGCGCCAAACTGAGCATTATCTGTTAAAATATTTTCCACTTTATCTTCATCAAGGGAGAGCATCACGTTTTCTAAATTTCCGAAACGATCAGGCATAATTGTTTTGTGCCAACGAGCACCGTAATTTAAAAGTTCAATAGTTAAATATTCATTGGATAAAATTATCTTTTCTAGAATATCTCCTTCTTTTTTGAATAAAATCTCTCTTTGAATCATAAAGAATCCTCACTTATTTTGAAATGCAGACCGAAATGATCACTAACGATGGGTGTTTTTTTTCCATCAAAAATAACTTTGGCTTGCAAAACATCAATTCCTTTATTTCCAAACCCAAAATCAATGCGTAAGCTCTCGCTATTTTTTTCCCAACCATCAATTGCTTTTTCAACAGTAAATTCACCAACTACCTGAAGAGCTGCAGAAAATAAATCTTTTAATTGTGGAGAACTCGACAATACGAATTCATATCCTTGTTTTGTTATGTTCGCATCATTATTGAAATCTCCTAAAAAAAGTTGAGTATGATCTGTTTTGGTACTTTTAATCAGTTTGGACCATTCTTCTTTAAAACCATCTTTCCACCAAGAAAAATGGCAGCTAGATATCTGAATTTTTTTGTTTTTGTAAGTAATTTCTCCAGTTATAATTGTGCGTGTTTTATAGCTTTTGTAATCATGTGACTTAGAAACTAAATGCGCTTTTGCTTCAATCGGGGACTTAGATAAAATGGCATTTCCCTCGTCGAACCGATCATAGCCAATATGACTTGGATGCCAGGAAAAATAATAATATTCACCCATTTCTTCTAATAAACGGATTAATAACAAAGAAAAATTATCTTCTTTTAAAGGAGGTTGTTGTGCAGTTTGACAAAATCTTGGATGGTTACTTTTTTTTGCCTGAATGGATTGATTAATTTCTTGAAGGCAAACAATATCAATCTTTTCTTCTTTAATATACGATGCAATTTGTTTTAATTTTTCAAGTGGTTTTTCTTCTATCCAACTATGAGTGTTTAATGTAATAATATCCATTTTTTTCTCCAATATAGATAATAAAACTGGACACAGGTTGAGTGTTCCAGTTTTATTTATTTTATCAATTAATTTTCCATTGTGCCAATAACTTCTTTTGCTTGCACTTTTAATCTATTGTTCAACTGATAGTTAAATACTTTTTCCATATTAGTAAAAGCAACAATGACTGTGCTACCTTTTCCTTGTTGTTGAATCTGTGAAAAATCAGCAGTAGCAATTTTTTGTCCTGCTTTAATTATTTGACCGACTTCGACAAAATTCTCAAAAGGCTTCCCGTTTAAATCAACAGTATCTATTCCGATATGAATTAATACTTCCACCCCTTTGTCTGTTTGAATTCCTAAGGCGTGTTTGGTTGGAAAGATACTAATAATTTTTCCATCAACAGGTGAAAAAATGTTATTTGATTTTGGTTCGATTGCAAAACCATCTCCCATCATTTTTTCACTAAAAACAAAGTCATTTACTTTAGAAATAGGCATAAGTGTTCCATCAACTGGCGCCAAAAGAGGGACTTCAATCAAATTATCAATTGATTTTTGACCGATTTCTTGATTGTTTTGTAAGCGATTAAAATCAGATTTAGGAATTTCAACGCCGCTTTCTAGTAAATCTTGGATGTCGCTTTTTAATATGTCCGCTTTAGGACCATAAACCGCTTGAACCCCTTGATTTTTCAAAATTAATCCAAGTGCTCCAACTTTTCTCCAAGTTTGTTCATTTTCTACTTTATCACTATCTTTTACAGTTACACGTAGACGAGTCATACAAGCATCAACATCAACAATGTTTTCTTTTCCTCCAAGTGCATTAATAACATCAATTAATTGTTGGTTATCTAATAAATTTGAACTTGTATTCGCAGTATTATCTGGTGTGGCATCAATCTCATAATTTCCATTGCGTCCTGGTGTTCCAAAATTAAACTTCTTAATCATGAAATTTGCAACAAAATAAGCAATTAACCCAAATAAGATGGTTGTAATGATGAAATTAATTAAGTCTGCCCCGATTCCTGCTTTAATTAATAAAGGTGTGCGTGTCAATAATTCAATGTTTCCAAAAGAATGGACACGTAGATGGATAATATCTGACATGGCAAAAGCAGCACCTTGAATAACCGCATATACAGCATACAAAGGCATCGCAACGAACATGAACATATATTCAAGCGGTTCAGTTACACCTGTTAAGAAAACAGCTAAGCCAGCTGAAAGATACATTGATTTATAAAGTGATTTTTTATCTGAGTCAACATTTCGATACATTGCAGTTGCAACACCCATTAAAATACCAGAAGCACCAATCATTTGACCGACTTTAAAGCGAGCAGGTGTCCAATTTGTTAGTACATGATGGTATTGAGACATTTCACCTAAAGATTTAAAATTCGCCAGATCACTTGCCCATGCTAACCAAAGCGGATCTTGACCGAAAACCTTTGAACCAGCTTGTGCGCCAGATAAAATGGTGTATGTTCCACCTAATTGAGTGTAATTAATTGGAATAGTCAGCATATGATGTAACCCAAATGGAAGCAATAAACGTTCTAATGTTCCATACAAAAAGGGAGCTAAAATTGGTGCGGAGTCTTGTGATTGTGCAATCCAAAGACCAAAATTATTAATCGCACCTTGAATAACTGGCCAAATAATAGCCAAAATAATTGAGACTAATAAAGACCAAGCAATCACAACAAAAGGAACGAATCGTTTTCCATTAAAGAAACTCAAAATTTCAGGAAGTTTACGGTAATTATAATATTTGTTATAGGCATTCGCTCCAATAAATCCAGCAATAATTCCAACAAAGACTCCCATATTTAAAGCAGGGGCATCTAAAACACTAGTAAAAAAACCATTAATCATAATTTTAGTGCCAAATAAGGTATGTGTAAAAGCTTGTGGGTCTTTAAGCATTTCAGAGTTGACATTAAAAATTGCACCAGTAATTCGATTAATCAAAATAAAAGAAATCCCAGCAGCAAAGGCGCCACCAGCTTTTTCTTTTGCCCAGTTTCCACCAATAGCTAAGGCAAATAGAATATGAAGATTAACAATGACTCCCCAACCAACACTAGAGATAACATTGCCAATTGTACTCAATAGTTCTACATTTGGCGCTATTAAAGGCAAACTAGAACCAATAGAAACCATTAATCCTGCAGCGGGCATAACTGCAACTACTAGCATTAAAGCTTTTCCAAATTTTTGCCAGAATTCAAAATTAAAAATTTTTTTCATAAATATTCCCTTCCTTATTTCATAATATACGCAAACGTTTGCGTTGATAAAGATATCATAAAATATCGTCAGTTATTTGTCAATAACTAATTTTAAAATGTTTTTAGATTTAAATATATTTTTTATTATTAAATATTTCATTGACAACGCAAACGTTTGCGTGTAAAATGTGAGACAAATAAGAACAAAAAGGAGAAAGAACAATGAATGAAAAGAAAAATATTTTTGACATTGATCCATGGAAAATTAAGACCAACCAACTTTATCTAAAAGAACACCGTTTACAAGAATCACTTACATCAATTGGGAATGGATATATGGGAATGCGTGGAAATTTTGAAGAAAAGTATTCAGGAGATTCTCACCAAGGAACCTATATTGCAGGTGTTTGGTTTCCTGATAAAACTCGTGTAGGTTGGTGGAAAAATGGTTATCCAGATTATTTTGGAAAAGCGATTAATGCTTTGAATTTCATAAAAATCAATTTGTCTATTGACGGAAAAGAAATAGATTTAGCAAAAACTCCATTCACCAATTTTTATCAAGAATTAGATATGAAGCGTGGTGTTTTACTACGAAGATTCCAAGTTTTTGGAGTAGAAATTAAAATTGAACGATTTGCTTCGGTTGACTTTAAAGAATTAGCAGTCATTAAATGGACATTTCAAAATAAAGATAAAAAACATCATTGTATCGAAATAAATTCAAGTATTGATGCAAATGTTGAAAATGAAGATTCAAATTATGATGAAAAATTTTGGCAAGTACTTGATAAAAGCAGTGAAAAAGATGGTTCGTGGATTGAAACACAAACTATTAACAATCCTTTTGGTGTTGAACAATTTATAATAGCTGCACGTCAAAGTTATGTTGGGGATTTTTCAAAAACCACTCAAAAACAAGAAGACTTTCAAGTAAGTGATACATTTATTGCTACTCTTGAACCAGAAAAAACACTTTGTTTTGAAAAACGAGTAATTGTCACTACTTCACGCGATTATAAAGACTCTACTGAAGTAAAACAAGCTTTAGAAGAATTAACTGATAAAGTAAAAAAACAAACATTTGAACAGCTACTTTTCGCACATGAACAAGAATGGGAAAATAGATGGAATTTAGCAGATGTTGTTATTGAAGGAAACGATGAAAGCCAGCAAGGAATTAGATTTAATTTATTTCAGCTATTTTCAACTTATTATGGTGAGGATGAACGATTAAATATAGGGCCCAAAGGATTTACGGGTGAAAAATATGGTGGTGCAACTTATTGGGATACAGAAGCTTATGCTGTTCCTTTATATCTTGCTCTTGCCAAACCCGAAGTGAGCAAAAATTTACTAAAATATAGATACAATCAACTTGCACAGGCAAAACACAATGCCAGACAACAAGGATTAAAGGGAGCTTTATATCCAATGGTTACTTTTACCGGAGTTGAATGTCATAATGAATGGGAAATAACTTTTGAGGAAATTCATCGCAATGGAGCAATGGCATACGCAATCTACAATTATACAAATTATACGGGTGATGATAGTTATCTTAAAAATGAAGGATTAGAAGTTCTTGTTGAAATTTCACGTTTTTGGGCAGACCGTGTTCATTTTTCAAAAAACATGGGAAAATACATGATTCACGGTGTCACTGGTCCAAATGAATATGAAAATAATGTAAATAATAATTGGTACACAAATACACTTGCTAAGTGGGTATTGCAATATACAATTGATAGTTTACAAAAATACTTACGTGAAGATTTGCTTATAACAAAAGACGAAAAAAATCAATGGCAAGTGATTGCTGATAACATGTACCTTCCTTTTGATGATAAAAAAGGCATTTTTGTACAACATGATACATTTTTAGATAAAGAATTAATGTCCGTGAAAGACCTAGACGCAAGTAATTTACCGCTTAATCAAAATTGGTCATGGGATAAAATTTTACGCTCTTGCTTCATCAAACAAGCAGATGTTCTTCAAGGAATTTATTTATTTGGTAATGATTATACGATGGAAGAAAAGAAAGCAAACTTTGAATTTTATGAACCAATGACTGTACACGAATCAAGTCTTTCACCGTCTATCCATTCAATTCTAGCAGCAGAATTGGGTATGGAAGAAAAAGCTTTTGAAATGTATGAAAGAACTGCACGATTAGATTTGGATAATTATAACAATGATACACAAGATGGCTTGCACATTACAAGTATGACTGGAAGTTGGCTGGCAATTGTTCAGGGATTTGCACAAATGAAGACTTGGAATGAACAATTAAGCTTTGCACCTATTTTACCCAAAAATTGGGCAGCCTATTCATTTAATATCAACTATAGAGGAACACTCTTGAATGTACGTGTTGCTGATAAATTAACTTTGCTTAAAAAATCTGGAAAAGACGTATTAGTAAATATTTATGGAAAAAAAGTCGTTGTAAAAGATAAAGTAGAAATTAACTTGGGGTAATAAGGATGAATATGCTTAAAGCAGTAATATTTGATTTAGACGGAGTGATTACAGATACCGCTGAATATCATTATCGTGCATGGAAAAGGTTAGGAAAAGAAATAGAAATCACCATTGACCGAGAATTTAATGAAAGTTTAAAAGGAGTAAGCCGTGAAGAGTCCTTAAATCGTATTTTAGCTTTTGCGAATAAGGAAAATCAATTTACACAATCAGAATTGATCACACTTACACAAAGGAAAAATAGTTATTATGAACAAATGATTGAACAAATTACACCAAAGGATATTTTTCCTGGAATTTTACAACTGCTTGAGGAATTGAAAAAGTCAGATATAAAAATAGCTTTAGGTTCTGCATCAAAAAATGGAACAACTTTATTAAAAAAAATGGATATTTTACCTTATTTTGATACAATAATAGACCCTGCCCAAGTTAAAAATAGTAAACCAGCACCAGATATTTTTTTAACGGCATTAGAACAATTATGCCTTAAGAATAATCAAGTAATTGGAATAGAAGACTCGCTGGCTGGAATTAAAGCATTTCAAGCGGCGAATATTTTACCAATCGGTATTGGTGAAGCTAAAAGTTTAGGAGAAGATATAATTTTAGTTAAGGATACCAATGAAATTTCACTAGACTTTTTGAATGAAGTTTGGGAAAATACAAACAAATAGTTAAAAAAATAATATTTGTTTGAAAAGAGGTCTGGTTTTATGGTTGTCACAATTAAAGATGTAGCAAAAAAAGCAGGTGTGGCGCCTTCAACTGTTTCACGTGTGCTAAAAAATCACTCATCCATTTCGCAGGAGACAAAAGAAAAAGTGCGTTTAGTGATGAAAGAGTTAGGTTATGTACCAAACCTTGCTGCACAAACTCTAGTACAAGGAGCAACGAATGCAGTTGGTGTTGTCTTTCCACCTAGTGTGTCAAAGGAGCGTGGATATGAGCCTTTTTTCATGGAAATTTTGACAGCAATCAATAAAGAGTCCGCCAAACAAAATCAAACGGTTGCTATTGCTACTGGAGATTCTCAAGAAGAATTACTTGAAAGTGTAAAATACATGTATCAACAAAGGAGAGTCGATGGATTTTTATTATTATATACGCGAGCAAACGATTTAGTGAGAGATTATCTCATGAAAGAAAAGATTCCTTATGTTATCGTTGGAACACCTTCAAAATTTCAAAATGAAACTAGCTATGTCGATAATGATAATCAAACAATGGGACAAGATGCCACAGAATTTTTGCTTTCAAAAGGACATGAAAACATTCTTTTTGTTACGCAACAATTAGAAGATGAAGTCGTACTTGATCGTTTTTTTGGCTATCAACGCGCATTGAGACAGGCAAATTTAAGAAATTTCGATATTTTGCAGCTAGATTTAAAAATTCCAAGTTTGGTTGAAAATTTTATGAATCAGCTAGAAAATGATAAACCAACTGCAATTATTGTTATGGGGGATATTTTAGCTTTACGCATTTTGAGTTTTTTGCAAATGTATGGGCTGAGTGTTCCAGATGACATTTCAATCATTTCCTTTAATGATTCTGTTTTTGCTAGTTTGATTCATCCGTATTTTACAAGTTTTAAAATTCATGTCGAAGATTTAGGTAAATATGCGTTAAAACGTTTGCTAGACAACATTAAAGGAACAGATGAACTTGCAACAAAAGTAATTGTGCCCCACATTCTAGTTTCTAGAGAGAGTGTGTTGGATATTTCAAAAAAATAAATACCAATAAATGGCATAAAAAGACTGATATAGTCATTTTATTCCATTTATTTTTATTATAATGATGATTTTTCGTTGGCAGGTTAATAATCGTGGTTTTTTGTTTTTTTTTATTATAAAATTATGCTAAAGCTAGTAAACAATATAATAAAGGAGTGCATTTATGAAAGAATTCTTTTTTGACAATAAGAAAAATAACCTTTTTGACTTTATTCGCTATTGTTGGCAAAGTCAAAAACAAGAACATTTTAAGAAAAATATTTGTGAAGAATTGAACCTTACGCCAGTAGTATTAGAAGGGATCATTCAAGAAATTGAAGAACTATGTGAAGAATATTCAGGAATTTCAATCATAAGTAATCAACAAACAATTAATCTTTCATTTAAAAGCAGTTTCTTGATTAATAAAGTGTATGTTATGCTCTTTAAAGAAACAATAGGCTATAAGTTTCTTTCAGCAATTTTTGAAGAAAAGTTTCTTTCACTAGAGCAATTTGCTGATGAAAATTTTGTGTCTGCTAGAACAATTCAAAGACAAATGAAAAGTTTGTCTCAGCTAATGAAACGTTATGAACTGAATTTATCCTTGAAAAAAAAAGAATTGATATTAGGAGAAGAATACCGGATTCGTCATTTCTTTTTAGCAATTTTTTGGCATGCTTATGAAGAAAGAGATGATTTTTACATAAAATATCAACATAACTATGAACTATTTAAGCCTTTGGTTCGCAACCGAGTGTTAAATTTAACCCCAGGAGAATTGAAAAAACTTTTCTTACTTCTAAGAATTACTCAGTGGCGTTTAAAACATGGACATACAATTCATCATCTCCCCCTTTCAATTACAGAGGTTCGTCATCCATTTTATACTCGGCAATATTTTAAAGAAAATTTGGTAGATAAATATTTTAGAAAAAGTGCTTTATTAAATGAAGAGGAGATTAACTATCTTTATTATATGTTCACCGTTCTTCCAGTTTATAATTACGAGTGTATTGATAAGGTAAATCACATAGATAATTTTTTTAATGCCGATTATCAGATACTAACAAGTAGTTTGTTGGAGAATTTTTATAAATTAACAAAAATTCAATTGACTCAAAGAGAGGAAAAATTTCTTTCACTCAATACTGTTTATCAATCTTCTTATTATCTATCATTTGGAAGTAAGGATAGAGTAGCCTCGTTTACAGATGCACAATATTTTTTATTTGAGGAAAAAAGAAGGGCACATATTCATGAGTTAGCAGACCTTTTAGCTGATAGCATTCCGTTAGATGATACCAAATGGCAACGTGTCCTTAAAAGTGAGGCATTTCGTTTTTCAATTTTTCAGATGCTAGTCTGGGTATTAGGAAATCATGAACATTTGATTCGAGTAGCATTTTTAACAAAATATGGCAAAATTCATGGAGACATTTTAGCTAATCGCCTAAAGCATCTTAGTCCTCGCCCAGTCATGATTGTGGATTTTAGAGATGAACCAGATGTGGTGATTACAGATTACTACGCAAATGAGCCTGAACTAAATAACACTCAAGCTGTTTTTATTGGTTGGAGCGTGAAACCATCAGAAGTAGAATGGTTACGAACGATTGATACGATTGATAGAGTTCGTGAAGATAGATGGGAAATATCAAACGATATGCTCTAATTTAAATACATAAACAATTTGTTCTAAGTTGATTTTCAGCTTACTTTTACTTTAATCTTTAAACTCAAAATTCACATAGTATCATCGTGTCTATCACTGTTCCATGCCTTCTGTTAGCCTTGAGCCATCAAGTAGACAGGAGGTTTTTTGTAGGACCAAACTCAAAGATCTTGTCCCAATTCAATTTTCTGATTTATCACCTCGCTTGACACACATCTAATAAACCTGTCGTGATTATTGGTGGAATCATTTTGTGAGTGGTTTCGTTGTTGGGGCAGGATTTGGGTATTATGCAAATCGACCAGTAGTAAATAACAATTATTTTGGCGGTGGACACAGGTTTTAAAATTATTTTAATGATAGTCAATGCCTAGGAAAATTATGAAAAAATTTTATGAAGGGGAGAAGGACAGTTTTATGTTAATTACTTTATTAGGAGTTATCTTTTTTGTATTATCCATATGGCAATTTTATTGGTCCTTTAAAGCATTTCAAGAGTTTAAAAAAAACAGTTCAAAAAGATACACCCAATTCGTTTTTTAGAGCATTTGGGTATTCATGGAGTTTTTATTTCCCATTGATTTTGTTGAGTGCTTCGATTGGAATGTTTCTAGGATGAAGTTGATGAAAGATAATTTTGAAATAAATCTGGAACACTTGAGGAAATAGAACAGTTTATTCAAGAATTTGCAACACCAGAACTTAGAAGTTATAAATAGCTAGGTTAAATGATTATGTCGTAAAAGATGCTGAAATTCACGATTGATGAATTTTAGCATCTTTTACTATTTTGTTTTTCATATACTTAAGCAAATGACGAAAAAAGGAATAAATTATTTTTTTTTGGCGTATTAAGCCTATTTATTCATCTATTTTAATAAAATAATGTACTCAATTGAAATAAATGTTATTTTTATGATTTATTTATCTGTACCTATCACTCTTTTTCTAAAATTAATAGTTATCAAAAAAATGTCGCATGAAGCAATCATTTAATTGATAAAATGTACTATATAGCATTTATGTGATTATTTTAAAATTATTAATTAGAAAGGTGATAGCTTATGTTAATGATTGATGTGAAAATATTTATTTTTAGTGTTATAGGAACAATTATCATAATATCACTAATTTGTTCTATTTTACATGTGCATTATTTTAAATTTGTCCTTACTTTTTTATTTTACCTACTCTTTTTCCCCAGTCGTTTAAGAAATTATGCTTTTCGAATTAAGAAAGACACTTTAGAGGTAAATAAAAATTCTAAAAAATCTAGATTGTGAGGAAGAGAATTAAGATTCATTAGTAAAATTTTTATAATTAGGAGTATAGGATGAATAAAAATAAAAATATAAATATGAATATAAATACTGCTATGTTTGTGAAAAAAATTTTAATAGATTATCAAATAAGAACCATGAACGATATTAAGAATATTCTTGCTTTAATTTCCTCTTATCATTTTAAACGACATGAAATCTTGAAATCAGGTTTTAATGAACGTGTTGAGCGAGAAATTACGAAACTACCTAAAAAGTATCAAAAAGAAATTAGATTTATTCCATTTGATGGTACAGATTATAACTTCAATAAGTCATATGAACTCTGTAGTTGTACCTGGTACGTTTACAATAGAAT
>JAITWV010000040.1 GCA_031285105.1 Streptococcaceae bacterium
CAATCAAGTGCAACGTGAACAAATTGAATTGCAAGTTTTAGCATCAAAAATTCAAGAAGTTTGTAAAGTTGTTTTGGTCGATGTGAATGAGGAACGCTCTTATGAAGAAAATCTAGTGGCTGCTTTAGAAAAACTGCAAATTCAAAAGGATGTCGATGACAAATTTGCTTCAAGAGTGCTAGAAAAAGAGTCCATGCGTCCGTCGATTACAAGTGATGGCTTAGCTTATCCTCACGCCAAAAATGAATTAGAGACTAAAATCTTGTTACTAATTGCTAAAAACACACCTTTTAACCTAAGTAGTGAAGCCAAAATTGATGTGCAAGATATTATTTTGTTAGCTGTTCCTGATGAATTAGCAGATGAAGAACAAGATATATTAATTAAAATTTACGATACGATTTTTGACACCAATTCAGCACTTGGAGTTTATGAACGTTTAGGGCTAAATTTCACAAAAATCAACCAATTTTCCGAACCTTTATAAACTAAATCACAAACCAAAGTGCTTTTTTATGTTCTATTCTTTCTTTTTTTGGTAAAATTGTAAGCGTAAGTATTCATGCAACACCTAAATAAAATTTATATATAACTTTCGGAGGAATTAAGCAATGTCAGTAAAATTTGATTATTCTAAAGCTGCTCCATTTATGAGTCAACATGAAATGGACTACATGCAAACTCAAGTATCTGCAGCTCATAAAGCATTACGTGAAAAAACAGGTCCAGGAAACGATTTTGTTGGTTGGATTGACTTACCAGTAAACTATGACAAAGACGAATTTGCACGTATCAAAAAAGCAGCAGCGAAAATCCAAAGCGACTCAGAAATTTTAGTTGTTATTGGGATTGGTGGTTCATACTTAGGCGCTCGTGCAGCAATTGAATTTTTAAACACTTCATTTGCTAACTTACAAACACGTGAAGAAAGAAAAGCACCGTTAGTATTATTTGCTGGAAACTCAATTTCTTCAAACTATTTATATGACTTAGTTGAATTTGTAAAAGATAAAGACTTCTCAGTCAACGTGATTTCTAAATCTGGTACAACAACTGAACCAGCGATTGCATTCCGCGTATTTAAAGAACTTTTAGTTGAAAAATACGGTGTTAAAGAAGCAAATGAACGTATCTATGCAACAACAGACCGTGCAAAAGGTGCTGTTAAAGTTGAAGCAGATGCACAAGGTTGGGATACATTTGTCGTTCCTGATGATGTTGGTGGACGTTTTACTGTTTTAACTGCTGTTGGTTTGTTACCAATTGCTGCAAGTGGAGCAGATATTGATGCATTAATGCAAGGTGCTGCTGATGCTCGTGAAATGTACATGAACGATGACTTAGCAACCAATGAAGCTTACCAATACGCAACTTTCCGTAATATCATGAACCGTAAAGGCAAAGACATTGAAATTTTAGCTAACTACGAACCAAGCCTACACTACATCGGCGAATGGTGGAAACAATTAGCTGGTGAGTCTGAAGGAAAAGACCAAAAAGGTATTTATCCAGCAGCCATGGACTTTTCAACTGACTTACACTCAACAGGTCAAACAGTACAAGATGGTAAACGTAACTTATTTGAAACAATTATCAAAGTAGACAAACCACGTGCCAACATCAATATTCCTTCATTTGAAGATGATTTAGATGGTTTAGGTTACTTACAAGGTAAAGATGTCGATTTTGTAAACTCAAAAGCCTTTGAAGGTGTGTTATTAGCGCATACAGATGGCGGAGTTCCAAATGGTATCGTAACAATTTCAGATCAAAGTGAACGTACATTAGGTCATTTGTTCTACTTCTTTGAAATTGCGATTGGTATTTCAGGTTACTTAAACGGCGTGAATCCATTTGACCAACCAGGTGTTGAAGATTACAAACGCAATATGTTTGCATTATTGAATAAACCAGGTTTTGAAGAATTAGGCGACCAATTACGCGCTCGTTTATAAGATAAAAATTTTTTAGGGGGTTGAGAAATTATTCTCGCTCCCTTTTTTAACTGAAAGGAAGAAAAAAAGATGTTAGAAGCAATTATTTGGGATATGGACGGAGTTATCGTTGACTCAGAATACACATTTTTAGAATCAAAAACCGAAATTTTACACGAAGCAGGTTTCATGAAAGATATCAGTTATCAATATCAATTTATGGGAACAACCAACGACTTTATGTGGCAAACAATGAAAGATGAACTTGGATTACCTAAAGAAGTCGATTTTTACATAAATGAAATGAAAAGAAAACGTGAAGAAATGATCGCTCGTGATGGCGTTCGTGGCATTAAAGGAGCTGCTGATTTCATCAAAGAGTTGAAAAAATCAGGTGTGAAAATGGCAATTGCCTCTTCTTCACCAAAAAT
This sequence comes from Streptococcaceae bacterium, assembly GCA_031285105.1. Taxonomy (GTDB): domain Bacteria; phylum Bacillota; class Bacilli; order Lactobacillales; family Streptococcaceae; genus JAITWV01. Next base: position 2,366 of record JAITWV010000040.1, read on the forward strand.
TGAAATTGAACGTGCGGTGAAAGAATTAGGAATTGCTCATGCGTTTGAGGCGTTAGTTAGTGGAGAAGAAGTAGAAAATTCAAAACCTGCACCAGATGTTTATTTAGAAGCGGCAAAACAATTAGGTGTGAACCCAAAAAATTCGTTGGTGTTTGAAGATACAAAAAATGGCTCAATTGCAGCCAATCGTGCCGGTATGTTTGTGGTTGGTTTTGAAAATCCTGATTATCCAGCGCAAGATTTAACAGCGGCGAATTATATTGTGACGAATTATGATGGGATTAATTTTGAAGGATTGAGTAAGCATTTTTAAGTGAATAAGAGTCTGAGATATATGAATTTATTTTAGAAAATTGTCAAATACTATAGACAAAATCAGGCTCTATAATTTTTAGTGTGGATGAGAATTCCTGCTAAAAATGATAGAGCCTTTTTTCATGCAAAAAAATAACGACAAAAGAAAAAAGCACACAATTCTCTGATACAATAGTAAGCG
>JAITWV010000046.1 GCA_031285105.1 Streptococcaceae bacterium
CTAAAGAAAAAGTTAGAATAAGCTAAAAGAAAAACCAACAAGTTGAAAGACTCAATTCAACTTGTTGGTTTACCCAATTCAACTTGTTGATTTACTCATTTCAACAAGTTGTTTTATTCAATTCAATTTGTTGCTTTATCCAATTCAAACGTTTATTTATAAAATTTCAAATCCTCGAACGTTTGAACCGTTTCCGCGAATATCAAATCGTAACACTTGACCATTGCTAAGAGTAACTTCTCCTGAAACATTACGGTTATTGACATTGGTTGCTAGAACAATATCAATTCCGTTAATTTGCAGTCTCAATTCACCATCAACTAATGGAAGATTATCTGGTGTTAAACCATTTTCCAAAATACCTGGCGCTAAATCGCGTAATAGGTCAGCCATTGGTGTAACGATACCAAATGATAAGTTTCCTTGTGCTGAAATGCCGTAGCTGTTTTCGACATACCAATGAACAAATTCCATTTCTGGGTTGATTGTAATCGCGCCAGTGTACTCTTTCCAATCGTCAGCTTCATTAAATACTGGTGCTTGTGGGTTATTTGAAACTTTGAACATTGTACGAGTAATTGTTGCATCAGATTCTCTTACTTCACTTGCTACTGCGTTTAATTCAACGCTTGTTCCGTCAATTGTTGCGTTTACAAATGGACGTGCTTGATCTTGGATATTGCTTGTGTGCATAAATGCGGCAGTTGCAAAAATATTGTGGTACGCTTGTGAATGTGCACGGTTAAAGATGTTTGTACCAAAGACTGTTGTTGGTACACCTGCATTACTTAAACCAGTAAATGAAATTGCACGACCTACTGTGTTATTTTGGTTTGCCGCACCTTGCCACCATCCACCTAAGAAGACGTCTGAGAATGCTCCATCTGCTACAGTTACTAGTGGCGTTGTTTCAGTTGGAATGCTTGCAAATGTTGTTGCGCCAATTAAGTACGCGGCATCTTGAGCATTATTGTGCGTTGTAATTTTGCTTGATTGTGACCAGTTCGCTTGGAAAGTTCCCTCACGAGATGCTGGAATGTTGTTGCTTGTTGTACCACGTCCGGCAAAAAGATTGGTGACTGCTGCAGTTGCGGCGTTGGTTTGAACGTTAATGGTTGGAATATTATGTGTGTTTGAAATATTCCAAGCAGCGGCAAAGTTTTGATTGTGGTTAACGATAATGTTAAAGTCTACACCTGGTGTCATTGCTGCAAGTTGCGCATTTGATGTAACTACCGTATGCTCAAATCCTAAATCTCTCATAATATATGGAGCTGGCGAGAATAAACCTTGCATTAATGGTTGAGGAGCTTTCAATAAGGCAATACGTGGTTGAACAACTCTTTCAACAGACGCTGGGATTGCTTCTAATGCTGTTGTTTCAATAAAGCGATCTGCTAAAATTTCTTCATTCAATGCTGCACGAGGAACAATAAAGTCACCCGTTAACCCTTCTTGTGCATAAGAAGTTAACATATGAATTTCAACATCGGCACGTAATAGGTCATTGATTAAACGAACGCTATCTTGTGAATTATTACGAATCGTTACATAAGTACTTTGTGTATCAGCTAAAGTCGTTGCTGGTACACTTAGCTCACTTACAGGAGTCGTTACCCCATCAAATAAACCTTGAGACCAAATAGATTCTGCATTAAATCCACGTAAATGTGGGAAGTTCATGGTAATTTCAGCATACATTGCGGTAAAGAATGATGCATCATAGCCAGTTTCTAACATCGTATTCACATATCCACGATGCGCTTGTCTCATATCAATGACATAAGTGCCAGTAGGGAATGTTGTACCATCATGTGTAATTGGTGCGGTTGTACGCTCAATGTGCACTTGATGACGCTCTAATTTTTCTAACATATTGTAAGCTTCTAAGTTGTTCATTTGGTTAAATGAGTCAACTGGAATCACCCAATAATCTGGGAAGAAACTTAATCCTTCTTGACGTGGACGACCGATTACCGTTGGTGGTGAGGTAAATGGATTTCTGAAGAATGGGTCAACCAAATCTGCATAATCCGCATTTGTCATACCACGGCGTTTGTATTCTAATTTGTTTAAGAATAATTCATCAAATTCATCCATTGCGTGATCTAAGAATGCCCATCCCATCGCAATATTGGCATCTAAACTGTCTTGGTTCGTATGTGGAATTTCAAGGGTAAATCCTAAAATACCAAACATTGATAAGAAAATTGGCATATACATTGGACCGCCATCATCCCAGCCGTCAGTCATGTGTTCTGCTGGAATTAGGTAACGCTCATAAGCTCCTGAAATTGATGCACGTCCCATAATATGTGCAGCACGAAGCATTGCTGGTTGTAATAAATCATACTCATAGTTCGGGTTGTGTGGTCCAGTTGTTGGCTCGATTAACATATGCGCTACGTGTCCGTGGAATTCAAGGAAAGCAATTGGGTTCCACTTCATTACGTCAGCGATTAATAATCTGTTTTCGATTTGCGTTTGGTAAGATGCATCACGGTTTAAGTCAAAACCATAAGAGTTTCCACGCAACATGCTATCGTGTCCATCAGGGTTATTTGTTGGAACGAAAACGAAAATAAATCTTGCTAAGGCTTCTTCCACACTGATTGTTACAGTCGTTGTATCTTCACGAGTTTCTAAGTGTTCACGACCAACTGAGACATAACCATTTGGATGAGGTGTTGGTGTTCCCCAAATTGCGCCTGTCCTAATACCATGTGTTTGATCTTCTGTAATGGTTTCAAAGGTAATATATTCCTCATTTAACAACTGTTCGACCATGATTACTTGAGCACAAACACCCGTTACTTCATCTGGGTGAATGTTGTTAAAGTAAAGTGGCAAACGATGAGGAACGCCATTTTCGACTTCTGTGCGTAATGCTAATAATTCTTCAAGTGAACCAGTCATTCTCGGACGTGTTCTTGTGAAATAGTCATTGACTGCATCTTGAGAGTCTGCAACCACGATATTCCACATTTCATGACCTGCTGTACTTTGACCTAACGATGTCACATTGACGTGGCGATTATTGACCGTTAATTCTGGACCAGCTTGTTGTCTTAAATCACGTGCCCAACGATCCACCTCGCCCCATAAATGAAAATCATCATAAAGGTTTAGGTTAATTGGTAAAGAAGCGAGTGTTTCATCACCAATGTTGATGTCTAAGTCGAACGTCCCAATGACATGACGCATCGCATTAGAAAAACCTTGTTGATTTGTTCCGCGATATCCTGCCCAAGGAATGTTGATATTGGCTGGATTTGCCGCTGGATAAGGAGAGCGAAAATCAATTGTTGTAAGCAACATATAATTTCCATCTTCGCTAGCAACTAATTCATGACCAACAAAATGGATGAAACGTTGTCCAGCATTATTAAATTGTGGACCACCTAGCCAATTTTCAAATGCCAGACCTCCATATGTATAACCTAAATTATTTAAGAAATCTTCTTGAGAAATACCTTCTAGAGCATCTGCAGGAATTTCTGTATGGAAAGTAAATGTACGTCCATCCATTAATGCCGCGTTTTCAGCTTCTGTATACCAATTACCCGACTCACCTTGTGCCACCTCAAAACCAGCACCAACTTGTCCACGATAACGAGCTTGATACTGTCCACCGTCAATAACTGAAACGCTTTCAATTGACATTACACCAATTTGTGCCACTCCAGGAATCCCTTCAGAGCGTGTTGCACCAAAGAAATGTGGGGCATTAATATCAATGTTTAGCCCATTAAATCTTGGACCTGGACTAAATTCGTCATTAGAGTCAGGCTCCCAATTTCGATGCGAATAGACACCTTCTTGTTGTAAAGCGACTCTTTCTTGCGCAACTTCATTTTGATAACCACCATTATCCACCGCCAAAACATTCAGTGGCACGGCTGGTAGCAACATAGCAAGCGTTACTGCAGAGGTAAGTAATTTACGTCTTAGCTCTTTTCTCATTTTCTGCGTTCTCCTTTAATTAAGGTAAATTTTAATGTGATAATTAATGATAGTTAAATTAAAAACAATATTATTTATTCACTTTAATTTAATTAATTATATACATGATAATTTGTGAATGTAAACGTTTTTTTGAGATGAACGATAGAATTTACTTGATTACATTTGTTTTTATTAAGGAAATATTAAGAAGAAAAAGAAACATTTGTGATTAAAAAATGATTAGTAAAACTTGGAATGATTTCTTTAAAAGGATGAACATTTGTTACAATTTGATGACTTTTCTATTCTTTTCTATTTTTTCTTTATTTTTTGCGTATTTATAAATATAAGATAAAAAATAAAAAGAAGGAAGCATCTGTATGAAAAAGAAAATCACCATTATGTTTTTATTGCTAATGACCCTTTGGTTAAGTAGCAAAACCGTTGATGCACAAAGCGAAAAGGAGGTATATGAACTAGCTAGTCCTACAGCACAAGTCGTAAGCTTTAAAGAAGAAGTACCCATTTCATTCACAATTTTACTTATCAATAGTTCTTATACCAATCGAGGGAAGACATTGAGTGAGTCTCAAAGAATATTCTCGCAATTTGTCGATGAATCTTTTGTTTCCATTAAAAATCATGAATTAGCTGTGATTAGCTACAATGAAGACGCACAAATTATAAGTGATTTTACAAATAATTCAACAAAAAGCATGAATGCAATAAATTCAATCATTTGTAAGGGAAGAACGAACCTTTCTTCAGCTTTAAAACAAGCCCAAATCATGTTTGATAACTTACCTGAGGATATCAATAAAAACATTTTGTTAATCACTGACCGGATGCCAACAATTGGTGACTCGCAAGAAAATGGTCAATATACTAGCAATGATATTTACAGTTATAAATACGCCAATGCCGCTCATGAATTAGCTTTACAACTTAAGCATTCAGGGGTTAAAATTAAAACTTTTCTTTATACAGATAAAGTTAGCTCAACTACAAAAGAAATTACTCAAAAATTTTATGAAAATATTCAAACGGATGGTTTATTTTTATTAGAAAGTAGAAGGCAAAACAATATTCAATTTATATTTACAAAATCAGACAAACTAAAAGAGATGATTTCTGGGATATTTAACTACAATAATAATCAAACAGTTTTTCATTATAGTGATAGCTATTTTAAAGAAGATTCAACGGCAAACCTTTCCTATAATCCAAGCCTAGCAAGCATGTCATTAAATCTTCAATTATCTTCTTGGCCAAGTAAAGGACAAAAAGATTACAGCAAAAAAAGTGAAAATGCCAAAGAATTATTTGATAAAATTGGCTTTGAACAAGTTAGAGTGAATTCAGGATACACAATCAAACCAACCAAAGATTCCATCGGAGCAATTGCCGCTCAAAAGAAAATTGACGATTACACTTTAGTCGCATTATCCATTCGTGGAGGTGGTTATGAGGCAGAATGGGCAAGTAATTTAACGATTGGTGCAAGTGGAGAACATGCTGGTTTTAATGAGGCAAGTAAAAAAGTTTTGAGATTTTTGCAAGCATATATTGAAGAAACAAAGGTTAACGGAAAGATAAAATTATGGATTACAGGATATTCTCGAGCTGGAGCAGTTGCAAATTTATTGGGAGGATATTTAAATAATCATCTTGAAGCATTGCCAGAAATTAAGCTTGAGCATGAAAATATTTACGTTTTTTGTTTTGAACCACCCGCTGCTACACTTGAAGAATTTGGAGCGAAAGAAAAAAAACATGACAACATTGTGAATATTATTAATGATTTTGATATAGTCACCAAAGTTGCTCCGACAATCCAACCATTTAACTTTATTCGTTATGGAAGACAGTATTATTTGCCAACACCTCAAAATATGGGGGACATACTTTATCCAAAACTTCATAAACAAATGCTAAGTGAGCTTACAAAAATTGGTTACCATCAAGAATATTCCATTGATCAATTTGAAATGAAGAAATTTGAATTTAGTTTGTTTAAAAGGAATATGCTTGATAAATTAATTGCAAAAGATGAGGAAAATGACAAGACTCTCTTTCAATTCTTGGACGATTTTATTGAAAACATCTCTTTAAACGCTATAAAAAATCGACAATATTACACCAATGAATTACAAGATGATTTTAGAACTATATTTAAACTTTTAGGAGCAAATGAAAAATTTGATGGGAAAATATTCTTTACGCAGCTGTTTATTGATACTTCCGCTCAATATTTTTTGAATGGTGCAGGAGGTGATTTGCCATATCGACCAAAAGCGCCACAGCATGTTATTTTTAAAGATAATATCGAAAATGCTTTAAAAGTTGCTGGTATCAAAAATTATGACGAAAAGGAACTCGCCTCAGTTGCTAAAACCTTAGAAATCTTCTTTTTAGATATTTTGTTTTTGAAAGAAAGAAATCAATTAACCACTATTATTGGAAACTACCCGCAAATGCTTCAAGCTCATGAACCAGAAATCTGTTTGGCATGGTTGAGAATTGAGGATGAAAATTATGTGGGATAGTTTTGAAATTTTATGAAGTTATGAAGACGATGTACAAAACTAATTTGTGAAATGATTAATTAAGTCATTGCAATCATATTACAGGAATGTTATATTAATGTTAGTGAAAAAATACACGAAAATATGCACAAGAAAGGAATCACACATATGTTAGAAGCAATTCAATCCGTATTGACCGACCAAGCCTTTATCGGTGCCGTATCAACCTCTGTACTCATTATCTTATTAGGTTATTTTTTAGGCAGAAAAGGGATTATCTCTCCAGCTGGCGGAAAAATGTTAGCAAAATTAGTTTTAACAGCCGCTTTGCCATTTTTAGCATTTAACTCATTCATGCAAAATATTGACCCAGAAAGTTTACGTCAAGGAATGAACTTATTAGTTTTAGGTTTTGTTTTCCATATTGCCTTAATTTTCTTAACGAAGGTTTTTTACATTAAATATCGTGGAAATGTTGATAAAAGCGATATTTTACGTGTTTTAACAGTTTTTGGTTCAACCACATTCTTTGGTATCCCAATTATTGCCGTCCTTTATCCAGAAGGTGTATTAGGTGCTTCTATTTTTAATATTGGTTACCGCGTATTCTTATATAGTTATGGCTATATCGTGACATCTGGTTTGAAGATGAAACGTGAAAATATTAAAGAAATGATTTTAAATCCAATTGTTATTGCGACTTTATTAGGGATGCTCATTTGGATTTTCCAAGATTCATTACCACAAGTAACCGTTGCTGGAGCTGAAGGACCAATTCAAGCTGCTTTTGCTCGTGTGGACTTAGTTGCTCCTTGGTTGTTCCGTCCAATGACAACATTAGCTGGTTTAGCTTCACCACTTGCTTGGATTTCAATTGGTGTGACATTAAGCCAAGTAAAAGTGCAAGAAGCAGCAGCCAGCAAAGAATCTTGGTATTACTCAGTGATTAAATTAATCGTTATTCCATTAGGTGTAACCGGCATTCTTTTCTTAACAACAGTAACCGGTATTTTCCCAGTTGATTTCTTGACAGTAGCAGTAACATTTTTGATGGCAATGACTCCACCAGCGACAGTAGCCGTAGCCTTTTCAATCTCATCAGATCGTGAAGCAGTTTTGTCATCAAACATTTCATTGCTAGCAACCATCGTAACGGTTATTTTATTACCAATTATGTTGATTATCTTACAGGTAATTAATTCAGCAGGAATATTTTAATAGATAAAAAATAGAGATCACTTTTAAAGGGCACACAATATAAAGAACTATTTTAATTTATAAGAGGAAAGCCAGTTTTATAGGCTTTTCTCTTTTGTTTTTTATTCAGATAGTGAACCGATTCCGAAATTGTAGAATATTTCGATTTTTTGACTTCTTGAGTTTTCTGTTTTGACGATTGTAGGAAGATAGTATCACTGGAAAACTTACTGAGGAACGTTTTAACAAACTTTCTCAATCCTTTGAGTTAGAACAGTCCACACTATCTAAAAAGACAGCACAGATGAAAGAAACGATAAATAC
>JAITWV010000057.1 GCA_031285105.1 Streptococcaceae bacterium
GTTCTACTTCACCACCAAAGTCCGCGTGTCCTGGTGTGTCCATGATATTGATACGTGTGCCTTTGTATTCAACCGCTGTATTTTTAGCTAAAATAGTGATTCCACGTTCTTTTTCGATGGCATTTGAGTCCATTGCACGCTCAGCTAATTGTGTGTGGCTGTCTAATGTATCTGATTGTTTTAATAATTCGTCTACTAAGGTTGTTTTCCCATGGTCAACGTGGGCGATGATGGCAACGTTACGAATATCTTTTCTGTAATTAGTCAATGTTAATCTTCTCCTTTGAGTGTTGTTCTCAATAATCGACTCATTGTAACACAATTTTGCTCAAACGTGAAAAGAAAAAACTCGTTTTCATGAAAAATTAATGCGATTTCAGAAATAATTAAGATTCTACCATAAATGCTCCACAATATTTCATAGTAAAATTAAAAAATTGCCTGCAAACTTTCTTGTATCCATTTAAATTCACTCTCATCGATTGTCCGCACATCTAAATAATTTGCTTCATTTTTTACGCGACTAATTATCGGTATCTTTGCTTGGCGCAATTTTTCTTGTAGTTCATCTGCTGAAAATTGTTTACTTTTTAGCGCTAAAACACTCGTTGGTAACGTAAATTCGGGATAAGAACCCCCGCCAACAAAACTATTTTCTTCTATTATAGAAACTTCTAAATCAGCATGGATATTTTCTAATAAACGAAGTAACTTTTCACTACTTTGCAAACACTCTTCTTTCGTGAGAGCCAACATTTTCAAAACGGGAATTTCTTTGATGGCTTCTTTTGGTTCTTTGTATAATTCAAATGTTGCTTCTAAGGCAGCTAATGTCATTTTATCAATTCTTAAAGCACGTAAGAGTTGGTTTTTTTTCATTTTCGCAATGTATTCTTTTTTCCCAACGATAATTCCAGCTTGTGGTCCGCCTAAGAGCTTGTCGCCTGAAAAAGTTACTATATCACTTCCTGCTTCAAGCGCTTGTTTGATAGTTGGTTCATAAGGTAAGCCAAATTGTCGCATATCAATGAATAAACCTGAACCTAAATCATTAATCAGCGGCAAATTATTTTCATGAGCCAAATTTGCCAACTCTTCCATTGCTGTTTCTTTTGTAAACCCAATGATACGATAATTACTTGTATGAACCTTCAAAATTGCACCAGTTCCCTCACTTAGCGCCTGTTCATAATCAACCAGATGTGTCTTATTGGTCGTGCCAAGCTCAATCATTTTCCCACCTGACAATTTAATTACTTCAGGAATGCGAAACGCACCACCAATTTCAACAAGTTCCCCACGTGAGATGAGAATTTCTTTGTCTTTGGCTAATGTGCTTAAAGCAAGTAAAACGGCTGCTGCATTATTGTTTACAATGACCACATCCTCAGCACCCGTTAGCTCTTTAATGATTTCTTCTAAATGTGTATAACGAGAACCACGTCCACCAGTTGCTAAATCAAATTCTAAATTAGAATAGTGAAATGAGATAGCTTCGAGCTGTGCTTGGACTTTCTTACTCATAATCGAGCGCCCCAAATTTGTATGCAAAATTGTTCCAGTTGCATTAATCACTCGTTTTAATGAATAAGGCGAATGTTGTTCAAAGTGCTTGTTTATCATTATTTCTAAGTCAGTGATACTTGGTGCTACAGACAAATTGCCACTAATTACTTCTTTTTTCAAAGAGGAAGAGAGAGTTTGAATGACTTCTTTCACTGCATTTCTAGTGTAAATTTGTGCTAAATTTTCCATTGTTTCTTGTTTTAAAAGTGTATCAACTGATGGAAAACTTGATAGAATTTCTCGCATATTATCCTCCTTGAACGATTTCTTTTAAGGCATTTAAAACATAATCAACTTCTTCTTTAGTGGTAAAACGTGAAAGGGAAAAACGAACACTGCCTTGATTTTGTGTGTTAAGTGCTTCATGCATTTTTGGTGCACAATGATAACCTGTTCTGGTTGCAATTTGATATTTTTCCCAAAGCAATTCACCAACGAGCGATGATTCGACATCTGCTATATTAATCGAAAAAACATCCACATGCTTACTTTCAAAATCCCCATATAATTGAATTTCGGGAATGTTTTTTAACCCTTCATAAAAGTAGCTGCCAATTGATGATTTTTCTTGTGTTTGCACCCATTCAATTCCTGCTTTTAACCCAGCAATTCCTGGAATATTTAACGTTCCTGCTTCAAAGACAGTTGGTAAAAGAGCTGGTTGTTCCTTAGAAAATGAATATTGTCCATCCCCACCAGTTAAAACAGGAGAAATGTCTAAATCATTTTTGATAACTATTCCGCCAATTCCTTGAGGACCATACAATCCTTTGTGTCCTGTAAAACAAATTGCTGCAATCATTTCATCTGATAGATTAATCGCCAAACTTCCAGCACTTTGCGAAACATCTAAAATAAGTAATAGCTGATGTTTTTTGCAAAAATCTTTTAAAAATGCAATATCCATCACATTTCCTGTGACATTTGAAGCGTGATTACAGACGATTGCTTTCGTATTTGGTTTTAGTTTTTCTGCAAATTCTTGATAATTCAACTGCCCATTGTTCATCGCTGAAACAAAGTCTACTTCCACACCTTGTGCTTGTAATTGATACAAAGGTCTTAACACCGAATTATGCTCCCAAACAGTTGTCAACACATGATCATTTGGTTTAATTAAGCCTTTAATGACCAAGTTTAAAGAAGTTGTTGCGTTATTTGTAAAAGCTACTTCATATTGGTTCGTTGCATGGAAAAATTGTTTAATCACTTCACGCGTTTCTTCCACTAGACGATAAGCATTTAAAGAATAAGCATGTGACCCTCTTGATGGAGTAGCATATTCATTTGACAAAATCACATGACTCATGGCTGTGGCTACTTGTTTTGGTTTTTGCAGTGTCGTTGTAGCATTGTCAAAGTAATAGTGTTTAGTCATTTAATTTTTCCCCCAACACTCGGTAATTTTCCACGCGTTTGGTATAACCTTCTTTATCTAGACTTTCTAAAATTAGCATCGAAGCACGTCTTGAGGAATTACTAATATCACGAAATTCACCTAAAGTCATTTTTCCATTTTCTTTGATGAAATTTTTAGTTAAATCGATCGCTTTTTGGTAATTTTCCATTGAAATCACTTCTTCGTGGTTTAAAAACATGACACTTTGATTTGCTAGAGCTTCTAGGACTTCTTCCGCATTTTTTTCTAAGCTATATAATTCTTCTTTGACAACTGGCATAAATCCATTTTTTCTTAAAGTCATTTCAATTTTATTTTTGGCATCTAATTGATACTTATTCATCTTAACTTCAAAATCGCTCGTGGCAAGAGTTTTATTGACTTCATTTACTTGATTATTTCTTAGCAACAACTCAATAAATGAAGCAATTTCTTTATCAGAAGAAAACGTTGTACGCATTTGCGAGCGATATTCTTCAATTGGTATGCCACTTCTTAGGCGATATTTTTTATGATAAGCTTGCAAAATTTCAGTTGAAACCTGAGCTAATTTTCCAAAACGCTTTTGTTCCAATAAACCATTTGTCGTTTCAAATAATTTATTTTCTTCAACTAAAACAGCAATAATTTCATTAATTTCTTCTATTGAATTCCCTAAATATTCGCTCAATTCTTTGGGTTTAGCAAATGGCGTTTTTTTGTTAAAAAGAAAATCAAGCACCAATTCATCTAATGAACCTGCTTCTTTGGCTTTTAAACTTTCCATTACTTGTTCTTGGAAGCGTTTATGTTTACTAGCTTGCGCATCTAAAACTTCCCCACCAGCAATGGTATACATCGGCGAATACGAGCGTAAAATAAAACGATCTTTTTCTTTAACTAACACTTCTTCTTCTAAACGCAACTGCAAAAATCCTTCTTCACCAGCATTAATTAGTTCTTGACCAATTGGAACTGTCCTAGCCATTACTTCTCTAGTGCCAATTAAAAAACGCACCCGATCCCAAAGTCCAATTCCAGTAATATTTTCAGGCAGACTTGTAACTTTTACATCAATCATCCATGTGCTTTCAAGATTTTCACCTGCAGACAATACATACCCACGCTCTATTTCTTCACTTTTCACATTCGCTAAATTTAAAGCTGTTCTTTGTCCACTTGTTGCTTGTTCTACATCCTTTTCATGAACTTGAATGTTACGCACCCGCACCTTTTTCTTCCCTGGATATAAATAAAGCTCATCACCAAGTTTAATCGTTCCATCTAATAACGTTCCTGTGACAACGGTACCAAAACCTTTCACACTAAAAATGCGATCAATATTTAAACGAGGTTGCCCAGAATTTTTCCGCTCAGGAAGGGTCGTAGCAAACTCTTGAATTTTCATTTTTAACTCTTCAATGCCCGTGCCAGTAACACTATCCGTTTCAATAATCGGTGCATCTTTAAGTTTTGTTTCCTGAAGTTGTTCTTTAATATCTTCAATGACCAATTCTTTCAAATCAGCATCGACCGTATCAGCTTTTGATAACACAATAATGAAATTTTCCACCCCTAAAAGAGTCAAAATATCCATATGTTCTTTGGTTTGTGGCATAATCCCTTCAGCTGCATCAATGACTAGTAAAATCATATTCACACCCGGAAGACCTGCGACCATATTTTTGATAAATTTCTCATGACCTGGTACATCAACTAAACCAACATTTAATCCATTGGGTAATTTCATATAGGCAAACCCAAGATTAATGGACATACCACGTTTTTTTTCTTCTTTGGTTGTATCTGTTTCAATTCCACTGAGGGCTTTGATTAAGGTTGTTTTACCGTGATCAATATGTCCTGCAGTGCCTATTACTATATTTGTCATATCTTCTTCCTTTTAGTTCATTGTTTACTTGATGTAATGAGCATTGTAACCTTAGTACATCGTAAGTTAAATTGATGTTGTAGTCAAAGAAGTTTGTGAATTATAAACTGCGAATTTTCGGCTGGCTTGGCTCTGCGCTTAGGGTGTCCGCCCTGCTGTAGCCGGACCGGTTCCATAACTTTTCAAGAAGGGCGCTTGAAAAGTTATTACACCTCGCAAGCCTAT
>JAITWV010000202.1 GCA_031285105.1 Streptococcaceae bacterium
CACCTGAATATAAGGTTGCACTGCTTTAGCAAATGACTCAATGTTTAACGTCTGCAAATAAATCGTCCCACGTCCTCTAAATGTATTCACCAATCCTTCACCAGTACCAATTGATGAGAAGAAACCTTTTCCTTCAAAATGAATATTAAAATCAAGTGTTCGATCCCAAGCAATTACATGGTTATTATCAATCGTAATCTCCTGGGTACCGTCTAGTTCAATTTTATCTAAAGAACCAAAAGCATTAATCAAAATTGTTCCTTGTCCTGTCGTTTCCATAACAAATAAACCGCCTTGACCAGAAAAGACAGCTTTACTTAACTTTTGGCGAACCATTTGATAATTTACGGTATCATCCATGGCTAAAAACGCTTTATCATTCAAGCAATATTGCTCAGCTCCTACTTCAAGTTCAACAATTTGACCAGGTAATTCTGGGGAGATAACCACAATTCCAGGAGCACTTGGAGCAGATACTTCAGTTAAAAACATAGACTCACCTGATGTAACCGAACGCGCAACAGCACTAAATAATCCACCGCCACTTCCTTTATTTAATTTGGCGCTTAATTCGACTCCACCTTGACGATACACCATTGACCCAGATTGAATACGCATTGTTTCTCCTTGGTTCATATTGATTTTGACACTTGGGAAAGCATCATTTTTGTCTAATTCGTAACGCATAAGAATAAACCTCCATTTATTTTTCTATTTTTTTCTTAGCAAATGAGTGCAAAATACTAAGTAAAATCATCCTTCAACATAATCTAAATTTCGCAAGATACACCATTTTTTTGCTTTTTGAATATAGTGTTCTTTTTGGTAAGCATCCCAATTTTTCATATGCCCTAATTTAATGCAAACTTCTTTAAAACATCTAAGTGAGCCTCTACTTCTCAATGTATCGGCTAAAAGTTCTTGATGCCTTGTATTTTTAACCATATCATCAATGAAAAATTCAATCAATTGATATGTATGTAAGACATTTTCATGTGAAGTCATTTGCATTTCTTGTGCTAATTCAGATAGATTGATAGTTTTCATAATAGTCACCACTTCCTTATTTTATATTACAATTCTCTCATTTAATCTGTTTTTGGACAAATATTTGCACGTCAATAAATACTTTGGTTTATTTAGCCAATCAGCTGGATAATCCGTCATCTTTCAAATCAGTAAATATTATTTAACTATTTTGAGACATACAGGGATTTCCATTTGCTAAAATATACATTTCTGATACAATTACTCTGATAATTTATGGTTAATTTACATAAATCTTATTTTACTTATAGAAAGAAGTGATGAATATGGAATCAAACGAAATCATTCGCCTTGAAAATGTCATGAAAAAGTATGACGATTCTGATGAGCCGGTTTTGCAAAATATCAATATGGAAATGGAGAAGGGGAAATTTTATACCCTACTTGGTGCCTCGGGTTCAGGTAAGTCAACCATATTGCGTATCATCGCTGGTTTTATTGATGCTAGTGAAGGAGAAATTATCTTGAATGGCAAACGAATCAATGACTTACCTGCGAACAGACGACCGGTTAACACTGTCTTTCAAGACTATGCTTTATTTCCACACATGAATGTTTTTGAAAATGTGGCTTTTGGTTTGAAAATTCGTAAAGTACCTAAAGAAGAGTTGAAAAAACGTGTGCTTGAAGCTTTGCGTATGGTGCATTTAGAAAAATATGCCAATCGTTCCATTAAAGCCTTATCTGGTGGACAAAGACAACGTGTGGCAATTGCGCGTGCGTTAGTCAATGAACCAGAAGTGTTACTTTTAGATGAGCCATTATCCGCTCTTGATTTAAAATTGCGCACGGAAATGCAATATGAATTACGTGAATTGCAACAGCGTTTAGGCATTACCTTTGTCTTTGTAACCCATGATCAAGAAGAAGCCTTAGCAATGTCTGATTGGATTTTTGTGATGGATAAAGGTGAAATTGTTCAATCAGGAACGCCCGTTGATATTTATGATGAGCCGATTAATCATTTTGTTGCTGATTTTATTGGTGAAAGTAATATTGTCAATGGCATGATGATTGAAGATTACCTAGTTGAAATCAATGGGAAACGTTTTGAGGCTGTTGATGGAGGAATGCGTAAAAATGAACCAGTAGAAGTCGTGATTCGTCCAGAAGATTTAGCAATTACAACAGCTGATAAAGGAAAGATTGTGGTGACAGTCGATACGCAATTGTTCCGCGGGGTGCATTATGAAATTGCTGCTTTTGATGAAATGGGTCAAGAATGGCTAATTCACTCAACCAGAAAAGCAGCTGAAGGAGAAGAAATTGGTTTAACCTTTGAACCAGAAGACCTTCATATCATGCGATTCAATGAAACCGAAGAAGAATTTGATGCTCGTATTGAAGAATATGTGGAAGAAGAAGAAATTCCAGAAGAGGAAGTGTCTGCGATTCCACCAGAAGAATTGGAGGATGAGTAGTATGAAAAATATGCGCTACATTTATAGCATCCCTTATTTTTTCTGGATAGTGTTGTTTGTTATTTTGCCAGTGACAATGATTGTCTATCAAAGCTTTTTTGACTTTAATGGACACTTTAGTTTTGCGAATTTCAGCAATTATTTCACGCATTGGACATATTTACAAATGACGTTAAATTCAGTGTTTTATGCCTTTTTGGTCACTGTTTTTACTTTATTGATTTCTTATCCAACGGCTTACTTTTTGACGAAATTAAAAAGAAAGCAATTGTGGTTAATGCTGATTATTTTACCAACTTGGATTAATTTATTATTGAAAGCTTATGCATTTATTGGCATTTTTTCTTCACAAGGGGCGATTAATCAGTTTTTAGAGTTTATTGGAATAGGCTCAAGACAGATTTTGTTTACGGACTTTGCTTTTTTATTCGTGGCAACTTATATTGAATTGCCGTTTATGATTATGCCGATTTTTAATGCTTTGGAAGAAATGAATCCTTCACTAATTGATGCTTCTAGTGATTTAGGAGCAACCTCAGTGGAAACGTTTCGTCGAGTAATTTTTCCATTATCTTTAAATGGTGTACGCTCAGGTGTGCAAGCGGTTTTTATTCCTTCTTTGAGTTTGTTCATGTTGACACGTTTAATTGGTGGCAACCGAGTGATTACATTAGGAACCGCAATTGAGCAACATTTCTTGGTAACGCAAAACTGGGGCATGGGTTCAACGATAGGTGTCGTCTTAATTGTGGCGATGTTTATAACCATGTGGCTAACTGGTGAAAAGAAAAGGAGGGAGGCTTAAATGAAAAAGAAAAAGTTTAAATTTTCGACTCTTTACTTGGCTTTAGTCTTCCTTTTGTTGTATGCGCCAATCTTTTATTTGATGATGTTTGCATTTAATAGCGGAGAGTCGATGAACAGTTTTGATGGTTTTTCACTGCAACATTTTGGTGAATTATTTAGTGATACTCGACTATTGACGATTGTTACTCAAACGTTTATGTTAGCTTTTTTAAGTTCTTTGTTAGCAACAATAATCGGAACATTTGGTGCGTTGGGTATTTACTATATGAAAAAACGCCGCACGAAAAATACCCTTTTGAGTTTAAATAATATTTTGTTGGTTTCACCTGATGTTATTGTGGGTGCGTCATTTTTGATTTTCTTCACGTTTGTCGGTTGGCAATTAGGGTTTGGTTCAGTTTTGATTTCACATATTGCCTTTTCCATTCCGATTGTAGTATTAATGGTTTTACCAAAGCTTGAAGAAATGAATGACTCAATGGTTGATGCTGCACGTGATTTAGGAGCAAATACGCTTCAAGTTTTGACGAATATTATTTTGCCCTTTTTAACACCAGGTATTATTGCCGGCTATTTTATGGCATTCACTTATTCGCTAGATGATTTTGCCGTCACGTTTTTTGTAACTGGAAATGGATTTTCGACCCTTTCAGTTGAAATTTACTCACGAGCAAGACAAGGAGTAAGTTTAGAAATTAATGCTTTGTCTACTTTGGTTTTCTTATTTTCATTGGTGCTAGTGGTAGGGTATTACTTCATTATTAAAGAAACGAGTGAAGATCCTAGTAAGCATAAAAATAAAGTTATAGGAGGAGTAAGCTGATGAAAAAATTACAAGCACTCTTTCTAGGTATCCTATTGATTATTGCGATTTTGTTTTTTACAGCCAACCATCTGCAAAAAAGTAGTGGTGCCGCAGGTAAAGACACGTTAATCATCTACAATTGGGGGGATTATATTGATCCATCCTTGATTAAGAAGTTTGAAAAAGAATCTGGTATGCATGTGGTCTATGAAACATTTGACTCCAATGAAGCCATGTTTACGAAAATTCAACAAGGTGGCACTGGTTATGATATCGCAATTCCTAGTGAGTATATGATTGAAAAAATGATTTCACTAAACATGTTGCATCAATTAGATCATTCAAAAATTGTTGGTTTGGAAAATATTGGCGATAAGTTTTTAAATTTATCTTTTGATCCCAAAAACAACTATTCCATCCCTTATTTTTGGGGCACGCTAGGAATTGTCTACAATGATAAAATGATTGATAGTAAAAATCCACCGAAACATTGGGATGATTTATGGCGACCAGAATATAAAAACAATTTGTTATTAGTTGACGGTGCTCGTGAAGTGATGGGCTTAGCTTTAAATTCACTAGGTTATTCCTTAAATTCAACCAACATGGACGAATTAGAAGAAGCTGCGGCTAAGTTGAATTTACTAACCCCAAACGTCAAGGCAATCATTGGTGATGAAATTAAAATGTATATGATTCAAAATGAAGCAGCACTAGCCGTTACTTTTTCAGGAGAAGCAGCTGAAATGCTAGACAATAACGAACATCTGCATTACGTTATCCCACCAGAAGGAGGCAATCTTTGGTTTGATAACATTGTCATTCCAAAAACAGCCAAGAATATTCCTGGTGCTTATCAGTTTATTAATTTTATGTTGCGCCCAGAAAATGCCGCACAAAATGCCGAATATATTGGCTACGCGACACCGAATATGAAAGCAAAGTCCTTATTGCCTAAAGAAATATCTAGTGATCCAGCTTTTTATCCAAGTGAGGAAGTGATTTCGCATTTGGAAGTTTATAAAAATTTGGGTAAAGAGATGTTGGGGATTTATAATGATTTGTTTTTACAGTTTAAAATGTATCGAAAATAACGGGTTTCATTCAAATTATCGGATTGTTTTTCTCAATTTTTTCTCAAAGGCGGTGAATTTACTGCCTTTTTTTGAGCGATAAAAAGAAGAGCTGGTATTTGGATAAAAATGGATTGGTTGCCTGTTTAATAAATTATCTATCGCCTTATTTAAAAAGTGAAATTCTATTTATAACACAAATAATATTATGAATTATCAGTTAATTCAATTTATTCAACGATATAAAACTTATAAAATAACGAAAATTAATTAAGAAATTATTAATTATTTGAAAAAGATATAGATTGCAACTGAAAGGTATTATATTTTAGATATAGAAACAAATTAACTTTTGAACAAGGAGAAAGAAAAGATGAGAAAATTGAAGAGTTTATTATTGATTGCTCCACTAGTTTTATCGCTAGGGATGTTAACTGGTTGCTCAAATAATGCAGCAGGTGCAGATGAAATTGATGGTTTATTTGTTGCTGGAGAATTTACTGGTGTGGGCAATGGCTTTGGGGGAGAAGTAGTTGCAACGGTTACGACTTCGTATGATGAAATTTTAGATATTACCATTACAACAGAGCATGAAACACCAGGATTTGGTGAACCGACAGCACAAACGATTATTGACGCGGTCTTGGCTCATCAAGGGTTAGATGTTGATATTGTTAGTGGTGCTACATATACAAGTAATGGTGTAATTGAAGCTGTTACGAATGCACTAGAAGCAGCAGGTGCCGATCTTGATGTGTTAAGAAGTATCGCTGCTCCACATATTGGAAGTGTTGCACAAGAAGAATTAAATGTTGATGTAGTCGTTGTTGGTTCGGGTGGTGCAGGTCTTGCAGCAGCAGTTGAAGTAGCAGAAGCTGGACATAGTGTAGTTGTT
Organism: Streptococcaceae bacterium; assembly: GCA_031285105.1. Lineage (GTDB taxonomy): Bacteria > Bacillota > Bacilli > Lactobacillales > Streptococcaceae > JAITWV01. The sequence continues at coordinate 6,049 of JAITWV010000202.1, forward strand.
TTAGAGAAAATGCCAATCATTGGTGGAAACACACTAAGAGCAACAGGTGGATTTTCAGCAGCCGGCACAAGTGTACAAGCAGATAATGATGTCGAAGATGATGCCGATGCGTTCTTTGAGTCATTAAACCATGAAGCGTTAGATGATGATTTACTACGCATTTTAACCAATAATTCTGCTGAGGCTTGGGAGTGGGTGAATGATTTAGGTGCAGACTTAACAGGATTTTCTGCTCCACGTATGCATCGTCCAGCAGATGGTTCACCAGTAGGACCTGCAGTGGTAGATGCATTGGTCGCACGTTTAGATGAGTTGGATATTGAAATCATGACCAACACCAAAGCATTAGAGTTAATCAAAGAAAATGGTCGTGTTGTTGGTTTGAAAGCTGATGCAAATGGCAATGACTTAACCGTTAATGCTCAAGCAGTTATTTTGGCAACAGGTGGATTTGGTGCATCAAGTGAGATGTTAGAAATTTACCGTGCAGACTTAATCGACTTAAACACAACGAAGAGTGCTGGTTCATTAGGAACAGGAATTCAAATGGCTGTTGAAGTTGGTGCTGATGTTTTAAATATGGAAGAAATGGTTGTCCACCCAACAACTGACCCTGAAACTGGCTTTATGTTTTCAATTGCCCTACGTTCAGATGGTGGTATTTTGTTAAATAATGAAGGACGCAGATTTACAAATGAATTAGCACCTAGTAATGCTGTAACTGCTGATTCAATGCAACAACCAGATGGTATTACAAACTTAATTGTGAATCAAAATATTGCTGATAATAATGCAACTGTTCGTGCTTTAATTGGTGCAGGTTGGGCACAAGAAGCACAAGATTTATCACAATTAGCCGATATGTTAGACGTAGATTTAGATGTGTTAGAAGAAACATTTACGACTTATAGAAGATTTGCGGAAAATGGTGAGGATGAAGATTTTGGTCGTCCGATGATGAATGAAACATTTAAATCTACGTCTAACATATCGGCTAATTGTGATAAATCTTGTGCTTCT
>JAITWV010000257.1 GCA_031285105.1 Streptococcaceae bacterium
TCATCAAGTTGTCATAGTTGTCAAACGGCTCACCAATTCCCATTACAACGACATGTGATACGCGTTCATCTTTTCCTTGCTCATCTAAATACGCTTGCACTTGCATGATTTGTGAAACGATTTCACCTGCTGTTAAGTCGCGTTGTTTCTTGAGTAATCCTGAAGCACAAAACGTACAGCCGATATTACAGCCGACTTGCGTAGTAACACAAACGGACAAACCATATTTTTGACGCATCAACACGGTTTCAATCATCAATTTATCTGGCAATTGGAATAAATATTTCACCGTACCATCACTTGCTTCTTGGACAACTAATTTAGTTAATGGAGATAAGTCGAAGTTTTCATTTAAAAGTTCGATGAAATTCTTTGAGATGTTTGTCATTTCTTCAAAACTTTTGACACGTTTGCGGTATAACCAATCCCAAACTTGAGTGGCTCTAAATTTCTTTTCACCGTGATTAATTGACCATTCGATCAGTTGATCACGTGTTAATCCGTAAATTGATGATTTCATACTGTTCTCCTAATTTTTAAAAATTCTTTTGCTATTGTAAGCTCTAGGAAGGGAAATATCAATAATTAGATGAAAGTCCTTATAAAAAATGCTATACTTATCCATGAATTATTTGAAAGGAAGTCTTAATTTTGAGCGAAAAAACATTTTATATAACAACACCCATTTATTATCCATCTGGTAAATTACATTTAGGCTCTAGCTACACCACGATTGCTTGTGACGTGATGAGTCGTTACAAACGTTTGATGGGTTATGAGACACTTTATTTAACCGGCTTAGATGAGCATGGGATGAAAATTCAACGTAAGGCCGAAGAAGCTGGCTTGTCACCGCAAGATTATTTAGACCCAATGGCGCAAGATGTTAAAGAATTATGGAAAAAACTGGATATTTCTTATGATATCTTTATGCGTACGACTGATGACTACCATAAAAAAGCCGTCCAACAAGCCTTTGAAACTTTATTAGCGAAAGATGATATCTATTTAGGTAAATATGCTGGTTGGTATTCCGTTTCAGATGAAGAGTTCTTTACTGAAACTCAATTAGAAGAAGTTTATCGTGATGACAAAGGAATGGTTATCGGTGGACTTGCACCTTCTGGTCATGAAGTGGAATGGGTTGAAGAGGAGACTTATTTCTTCAGAATGAGTAAATATGCCGATTGGTTACTTGAATACTATGAAGCGCATCCGAATTTCATTCAACCAGAAATTCGTAAAAATGAAATGATTAATAACTTCATCAAACCAGGATTAGAAGATTTAGCTTTAACTCGTACTAGTTTCACCCATGGAATCCCTGTGTTATCCAATCCAAAACACGTGATTTATGTCTGGTTTGATGCGTTATTAAACTATATCACCGCACTTGGATTTAACGGTGAAGATGATTCAAACTTTAAAAAATTCTGGCCGGGTGTGAATATGGTCGGAAAAGAAATTGTACGCTTTCATACGATTTACTGGCCAATTATGCTTCATGCACTAGGTTTTGAGCCACCAGTACAAGTGTTTGGTCATGGTTGGTTATTGATGAAAGACGGGAAAATGTCTAAGTCAAAAGGAAATGTCGTTTATCCAGATATGTTATTAGAACGTTATGGATTAGATGCGGTGCGTTATTACTTAATGCGTGCGATTTCATTTGGAGCAGATGGCATTTTCACCCCAGAAGATTTTGTGGGACGTATTAATTATGACTTAGCTAATGACTTAGGAAACTTATTAAACCGCAGCGTTTCAATGATTAACAAATACTTTGATGGTGAAGTTCCTACTTTCAAATCAGGCGTAACACCATTTGATGAAATGTTAGAAAATTTTGCAGCAGATGTCATTCATGATTACCACCAAGCGGTTGACAAAATGGAATTTAACATTGTCCTTGAAACAGTTTGGAAATTGATTTCTCGTGCGAATAAATACATTGACGAAACAGCACCGTGGGTTTTAGCAAAAGATGAAGCAAATAAAGAACAATTAGGCTCAGTAATGAGTCATTTGGTGGAAAGCTTACGTGTGGTCGCTGAATTATTGCAACCATTTATGACTCAATCACCAGTAGAAATTTTCCGTCAATTAGGACTAGAAGGTTTTCAAGTTGGTTTAGAAGAATTGACTTTTGGTAACTTGCCAACTGGTTTAAAAGTTGTCGCAAAAGGCACACCAATTTTCCCACGTTTAGACTTAGAAGAAGAAGTTGCCTACATCAAAGAACAAATGAGTGGCGGCGTGGTTGAAGAAGTAGAAGAAGTTTGGAATCCTGAAGAAACAAAATTAAACTCAGTAAAAGAAAAACAAATCAAATTTGACACTTTTGATGCAGTTGAATTAAAAGTAGCTGAAGTGATCGAAGTTAAAAAAGTGGAAGTTGCCGATAAGTTATTACAATTTCGCTTAGATGCAGGTGATGAGGCAGACCGTCAAATTTTGTCAGGAATTGCTGAATTTTATCCGAACTTTGAAGAATTAATTGGTGAAAAGTTAGTCATTGTGGCAAACTTAAAACCTCGTAAAATGCGTGGGCAAGTGTCACAAGGAATGATTTTATCCGCTGAACACGATGGGAAATTAACTGTTGTTAAAGCACCGAAAAATATGCCAAATGGGTCGGTTATTGGTTAATTTCTAAGTGGTAATTATTGTAGGTGAAAAACACAAAAATCCATCAATTATAGATGGATTTTTGTGATTTTTATCCACACGCTTTAGTACAGCGTAAGTTAAATTGATGTTGGAAAGAAGGTCGTTTGTGAATTATAAACTGCGAATTTTCGGTTGGCTTGGCTCTACGCTTAGGGTGTCCGCCCTGCTGTAGCTGGACCGATTCCATAACTTTTCAAGAAGAGCGCTTGAAAA
>JAITWV010000355.1 GCA_031285105.1 Streptococcaceae bacterium
AACACTCTGACCAGTAACACACGTTTCATCTATAGGAGAAGAAAAAAACATGAATTCGAAAAAAATGATTTTATTAGGTTTAACATTTGCATCAACAGCTGTTTTCGCATCAACTACACACGCTGATGAACAAACAAAGCAAGTAACAGTTCGAGATGGCGATACATTAACACAAATCGCTGCAAACAATAATACAGATGTTCAATCAATCGTATCTTTAAACAAGATTACTGATGCTAACTTAATTCATCCAGGTGATGTGTTGAAAGTGACAGAAGGTAAAACTACTAAAGAAGAAACAAAAGCGCAAACGAGTGCACAATTTGATTACTACTATGTAAATAATGCTGGTGAAACTGTTTGGTTTAAGGCTGCTAATCAACAAGAAGCTGATACTTATGCTCTTTCACAAGCAGATTATCCTCATGCTCAAGTAGCGACTTCAAGCATCCAATATGCTACTTCAACACAGGCAACGCCACCAAGTGCACAAGCACAAACGATTTATAATCAAGCTGTTCAAACTGCCGGTTCTGGTTCAGTTTATGATCAATTTATCGCTTCAGGTGGTACAGCAGCAATGTGGGCTTCAATCGTAATGCCAGAATCATCAGGTAACCCAAATGCGGTTTCACCAAATGGCTACCAAGGTTTAGGCCAAACAAAAGAAGGTTGGGGAACAGGTTCAGTTGCAACTCAAACACAAGGAATGATTAACTACGCTATTTCTCGTTACGGTTCAATTGATGCAGCGATCGCCTTCCGTCAAGCTAATGGTTGGTGGTAAGATTTACTAAATAAAAATGGAGCCTTAGACTATTGTCTAAGGCTCCATTTTTTATGCTTCAATTTGGGTAAAATCAAATTCCGGTACTTCTTCCATGATGTCTACTAATTCTACACCACCAAGTTTTTTTAACTCTTGCGCTAATCCGACATAAAACTCATGCGTAGGTTTGGTATAAGCTTTGTTATCGTCATAATCTTGATAGATAACTTCTTCGTAATTTTCTTGAACGAATGTATCTAGCACTTCACCTACTTGTTCTTCCGTTACTGATTTTGGAAAGAACCAGGTAAAAATTGCTTTTGGTTTAAATGTGATATAAAACGCTTTGTAATCTTCAAATTTCATGTATTGCTCCTCCTAGGAAAGTTTTTCTTCTTTCATTATAGAAAACCTAGTTAAATTTGTCTTGAAAAAGCATATAAAATGAAAATGTTTATTTTTTAGATAAATCAAATTCATACTGGTGATTTATTTGTTCTTCCCAAAACTTTATTGCTTGAATATACCAACATTGAGCTGACGTACCAATTCCTAAACCAAAGCCATGTCCTAAATTCGGATATTTAATGAATTCACTTTTAATACCAAATGCTCTCAAGTTATCACTTCGGCGTTTCATTGTCTGCCATGATGCAATCCAATCATTTTCGCCAATAACCATAAAAGTTGGTGGGTCATTTCGTGTGTAATCCTTATGTCCTGTATATTGCATAACAATCGTATTTGCTTTAGGTAATTCATCGCCACCATAATAGCTCGCCCCATAACTTCCCCTAGATAAGCAGCCATTCTTGCTCCAGCCGAACCACCCCAAATAGAATAGTTATCTGTTGTTAGTTCAAATTCATCAGCGTGTCGGAAAATAAAAGACAAACCCCTTGCCAAATCTTCACAGGCCTTTCTTGCACTGCCCACACGGTATTCAATTGTGAAAACATTAAACCCTTGTTTTGCTAACTCAATTGCTAATGGATAGCTTTCATGAATGGAACCACAATAATGAAAGCCACCACCTGTACAAATAATTGCAAATGGCTTACCTGGTTTACCCTTAAAGAAAAACAAGCCAGTATCTTTTTTAGCACTATCTTCTCTTTTTTCATCCTCATTGTAGATATCATAAAACAATTGACGGTCTTTTTTTACTTCATTTTGGAAATAGTTTAAAACCTCAATTGTTGTAGTTACTTCAACGTTTTGATGATAAGGAAGTAGTGAATGAATATCGTCTATTGTCAAATATTCAACGTTTCTTCTTTGCTTAACTGGGAAAATATATCTTGCAAATGGTTTAAATTCAGGATTGATTAAAACTTCTCCAATGGTTGTTTGATTTGTAAAATTCATATCTCTTATACAATCGAAGAAAAATCATGGTTGATAATTTTCTTCAAAGTAAATATTTCGTTCTCATATTCAAACTCCAAAATACAACAATTACCAAAACGTTCGGTCTTTTTCACTTCGGCATATTTTTCCCAATAGCGATAGAACACTGCTAAAATTGCGCCATGTGATACTGCTAAAACTGATTCATTTCCATTTTTATCCATGACTTCTTTTAAAGTTGTTATGATGCGTTCGGTTAATTCTTCTTCCGCTTCACCACCATAAGTTTTGAAATAGTCACCATATGGTAATGGTGGATTTAAGTCTTCACTTTCACCTTCAAACAAACCAAAATCTCGTTCTTTTAAACCTTTTAAGCGTGTGTAAGGCATATCTACGAGTAATTCTAAGGTGTCTGATGCTCTTTCTTGTGTGGATGAATAGGCATTAGTAAAAGTGATTTGCTTGTCTTGGTAATAGTTTGAGGCGATTTGTGCTTGTTTTTTGCCTAAATTGGTTAATGGCGCATTAAATAAAGTGTTTTTTTCATTTTGATACATTCCTCGTTTAATCGACTTGTAAGTAAGACTCTAATTCATTAATATCTTCTTTTGAAAGGGAAACTTCTAGTGCTTTAACTGTATCCGTCATACGACCCATTCTTGTTGTGCCTACTAAAACTACATCAATTGGCTTTTTAGCAAGTTCCCACGCAATAAGAACGTCAGCTTTCGAGCAATTGTGTCGCTGGGCAATCGCTTGTAATTTTTTGCTAATTTCTTTTTCAAAGTCCGACAATTCCTGTGTACTTGAACGAACAGTTGTTTCATTTTCTTCACGAGTTAATCGGCCACCTACTAATACCTTAAAAGCTGTTAACGATACACCCATATCTTGTAACATTGGAAAAAGTTCATCTTCATCATTTCTTGACAGAATATTATGCGTATTTTGTAAGGAGATAAATTGTGCCCATCCTTGCATCTTCGCTGTGTACTGATATTTTGCAAATTGCCAAGCTTTCATATTTGAAGCGCCAATATAGCGAATTTTACCCATTTCAACTAAATCATGCAAAGCTTTCATCGTTTCTTCAACGGGTGTATTCATATCTGGACGATGGATAATAAAAAGGTCAATATAGTCTGTCCCTAATCGTTTTAATGATTTTTCCACCTCATTGAAAATAACTTGACGTGACAATCCCCCAGTGTTGGGTTTGTCACTATAGGTCAAG
>JAITWV010000392.1 GCA_031285105.1 Streptococcaceae bacterium
TGGTTGCCCAAAGTTGACTTTCATATTTTCGGCTAAATCTCGTCCTTTTTGAATACCAATGACACTCACAGGTTTTCCATCAAGAGTGGCAATTCCACCCACAATCGCCTGGTCATCACCAAAGTTTCGATCACCATGAAATTCGATAAAATCTTCAAAAAGTTCTTCAAAATAATCCAAAGCACTCAATCTTTTTTGTTCACGTGCCAGTGCGACTATATCATTTGCCGTTTTTTTCATATTTCTCTCCTAATCACTTATGCATGTTCAAAATCTTCCCAATTTTCTCTTTTAAATGAAAACGATCAACAATCGCATCAATGAAGCCATGCTCTAATAAAAACTCTGCCTTTTGAAAATCATCTGGTAATTGTGTTTTCATGGTTGTTTCAATGACACGTCGTCCAGCAAAACCAATGAGTGTTTGTGGTTCAGCTAAAATAATGTCCCCTTCCATCGCAAATGAAGCAGTGACACCACCTGTTGTTGGGTCCGTTAAAATCGTTAAATACAATAAACCAGCATCACTATGACGTTTCACCGCACCAGAAATTTTCGCCATTTGCATCAAACTCATAATTCCTTCTTGCATTCTTGCTCCACCACTAGCCGTAAATAAAACAACCGGTAATTTTTGACTCGTTGCCTGTTCAAATAAACGAGTAATTTTTTCGCCTACAACTGTCCCCATAGAACCCATGATGAAATTGCTATCCATAATACCTAAAGCAACCTCCACACCATCAATCACAGCAAGCCCAGTTAAAACAGCTTCATCTAACCCTGTTTTTTCTTGTGTTATTTTGATTTTTTCTAGATAATTCGGAAAATTTAATGGATCCTTGGTCTGTAAATCACTATTCCACTCAGCAAATGAACACCCATCAATGATTAAAGCCAAACGTTCCTTTGCACCTAGTCTAAAATTATAACCACATGACGGGCAACATTTTTCTTTGCCTAAATCTTTTTGATAAATGATGGTTTTACAAGCAGGACACTTTTCAAACATTCCTTTTGGGACATCTGGTTCTTTAAATTTTTGATCCACTACAGATTTCGGGTTCATCCGAATATAGCTTGTTTTCTTTTTAAAAAATGGCATAAGTAAGTCCTAATCTCTCTTCTTTTAAAATTTGAGGATGAAGCATTAAAAGCCTCATCCTCTATAATTAATTATTCGGCTTCCAATTTGGTAAAAATTCTTCCATTAAGTAGGCAGTTGAATAATCTCCCTTTTTAATTTTTTCATCCCCTAATAAATCAAACTGAAACTCAATATTGGTTGAGATTCCATCCACGATAAATTCTGACAATGCTCTTTCCATACGGGCAAACGCTTCCTCACGATTATCACCATGAACAATCACTTTAGCAACCATTGAATCATAATACATTGGAATGGTATATCCTTGGTACATGGCTGAGTCGACACGTAATCCTGGTCCACCGGCTGGTAAGAACAATTCCTTAATCTTGCCTGGTGAGGGGGCGAAATTAAATGCTGGGTTTTCCGCATTAATTCGACATTCAATCGAGTGACCAGTAAACTTAACATCTGCTTGGTTTTTAAACTTTAATTCTTCACCATAAGCAATCCGAATTTGTTCTTTGACAATATCAATACCAGTGACAAATTCGGTTACAGGATGCTCGACTTGAACGCGGGTATTCATTTCCATAAAGTAATGTTTGCCATTTTGATATAAAAATTCAATCGTTCCAGCATTTTCATAACCAACATGAGCTGCGGCTGCACGAGCGGATTCGCCAATTTCATGACGTTTCGCTGAATCAATTGCAACAGATGGCGATTCTTCTAAGACTTTTTGATTATTTCTTTGTAAGGAACAATCACGTTCACCTAAATGAATCACATTGCCATGCGCATCGCCTAAAATTTGTACTTCGATATGACGGGCTGGATAAATCACTTTTTCCATGTACATCGCCCCGTTTCCAAAGGCGTTTTTAGCTTCTTGCTGGGCATTGGTGAAAAGAGAAGGTAATTCGTCTTTTGAAGTTACTTTACGAATTCCTTTTCCACCACCACCGGCACTAGCTTTTAACATGACTGGATAACCAATTTTCTCCGCAACTTCTAGCGCTTCTTCTACAGTAAATACTTCCCCATCAGAACCAGGAATGACTGGCACACCTGCTTGAATCATTTCCTTGCGGGCGTTGATTTTATCTCCCATGGTATCCATAATTTTTGCCGAAGGACCGATGAATTTAATATTTAATTCCTCGCACATTTCCACAAATTTTGAGTTTTCTGACAAAAATCCAAAACCTGGATGAATGGCTTGTGCTTTGGTGGCAATGGCTGCAGATAAGATATTCGTGATGTTCAAATAAGACTCACTTGCTTTGGCCGCTCCGATACAAATTGCTTCATCGGCCATCTGAGCGTGAAGTGCATCTTTATCCGCTTGAGAATAAACGGCAACCGTTTTAATGCCTAATTCACGAGCTGCACGAATAATACGTACCGCAATTTCACCACGGTTAGCAATTAAAATTTTTGAGAACATATTTTAAAAATGCTCCTTTCGATTTAAGCGTATTAGCCAATCATGAAAGTTAGCTCAGCCTCTGCGACTTTTTTACCGTCAACATAAGCAATTCCTTTTCCGATACCAGCAACTTTTTTCACCTTGATAATTTCAACATCAAGCATCAATGTATCTCCTGGTACAACTTTCTTTCTAAATTTGACTTTATCCATCCCACCAAAGTAAGCTGTTTTTCCTTTAAACTCATCCATTGATAATAAAGCAACTGCCCCTGCTTGTGCCAATGCTTCAATAATCAACACACCTGGCATCACTGGTTCTTGTGGGAAATGTCCGTTAAAGAATTCTTCATTGGCGGTAACATTTTTTTTCGCAATTACTTTTTGTCCTGGAATCATTTCTTCTACACGATCCAATAATAAAAATGGATAACGATGTGGAATAATCTCTTTAATTTGGTTGATGTTTAATACGCTCACTTTTTATTTCCCCACTTCTTTTTTATTTATTTAATGCGAAACAATGGATCACCAATACCGACTACTTGTTCATTTGTCACAATAATTTCAGTAATCACACCATCCGCACCTGCTGGAATTTCATTCATCATCTTCATGGCTTCAACAATACATAATGTGTCTGTTGCACTAACCATATCACCCACTTTAACAAAGGCATCTTTATCTGGAGACGGTGAAAGATAAACGGTTCCAACAATTGGGCTAGCAATAATCTCACCTTCTACTTCAGTGCTTGTGCTTGGTGGTGTTTGTTCA
>JAITWV010000059.1 GCA_031285105.1 Streptococcaceae bacterium
TAGGAGTTTTTTTACTGTATGCAATTAATGATGACTGATTAGTTCTTTGTAGCATATTGCCTATTTTGCATACTTTAAAAATCTTAATGCACATGTGCAAGTTAACTGAATAACCTACCTACTGACACACTCAAACTTGGGGTGTCTTTATTGTGCAAAAAAAGAGGTACTGCTTGCAAAAGCTTACCCCCTCTTTTATTAAAATCATGCTATTATTGTTGGCTGTGTCTTAGTTCCTTATGGCGTATCACCTAATGTGTAGGTGTCTTTTGCTATAAAATAATGGTAAAAGTTGTTTTTTCGTCTGGTTTAGAATATACTTTCAATTTTCCATTCAACGAACCTGTGATTTCTTTTGCAATTGATAAGCCAAGTCCGAAGCTTTCATTCGCATATGTTCTTGAAGCATCCACGCGATAAAAACGATCAAAGATAAAAGGTAGATCATTGGCTGTTATACCAGCACCGCTATTACTGATTGAAATATGCGTTTTTCTAGTCATTTTTTTAACAGAAATTTCAATCCAACCATCAAAGTTCGTATATTTTACAGCATTATCTAATAAAATCAGCAACAGTTGTGAAAATTCTTCTTTTTGTGTGTTTAAAACTAAACCGCTTTTCATGTCTATACAAAAGCGAATATTCTTTTCATTCATTCGAGAATTTAGCGGCAAAATAATTTCTTGAACGATGGAATGAACATTTATTGGTAGATATTGAGATTTATTGCTTGTCTGCTCTATTTGGCTTAAAGCAAGAAGGTTATTCGTTAAAGAAGACATACGTTCTATGCCAAATTTCATGTTTTCTAGCCACTCTATTTGCGTTTGAATGGTTTCTTCTTTTTCAAGTAGCAAGACTTCATAATTGCTTTTCATAATCGTTAAAGGTGTCTTTAACTCGTGTGAAGCGTCCGTAATAAATCTTCGTTGTTTTTCCATTGCATTTTTGATTGGACGAGTAAGTAGAATAGACAGCAAAAAGCTTAAAAGTAGTACAACGATTATCATCAGCCAAAAGCTATTTAATAAAGTTCTTTGAAGTTGCTTGATTTCATTAAAAATCGCTGTAGTATCAACAAAAACCAGATAGTTTGTGGGGGTTAACTCTGGTAATTCGATTGGGCTAAAGACTCTTTCAAATGCAGCAACTGTTGAACGAGTTTCCATAAAATAATCCGGACCATTCGTACCAAAATTATTTAAGTTTTCAATGAGTTGTTTCCACTATGCAGTATCAAAATCTTCCATATATGTACTTGTCCAGTAACGGTTGTTTGCTTCGATTATTCTATGGTTATTTATCAGAAACTGTGTAAGAAAATTAGTTGCCTGCTGATTTTCAGACAAACTCCAATCAATCAAGCGCATATAGTTTTCTTCACCTAAATCAAATTCAGAAAAAATAATCACTTCATTTTCTGTTTTATTTAATTCAACGGTAAAGTAATCTGGACTAGTTAAACCATTTGTACGAATAGATTCGGAAAATTCTAAACTATTGATAGAATTACGATGTGTTTGGTAGATGTTATTTGAAAAAATCGTAAAAATAAGAACCCCCGCCAAAAAGTAGATGACAATAAATGTACTAGTTAACAGCAACCAAATTTTTAAACGTAACCCACGAATCGTTTTGTCCATTTAACACTCCTCCAAGCGATAACCCAGACCACGTATCGTTTTTATTTTTATATCTGCTTTAATTTGTGCAAGAGATTTTCTTAAATTACTGATATATTGCTCAACTACATTTTCCAAAACATCGCAGTCGTAAGGCCAAACTTTATGAATGATTAATTCTTTTGACGTAGTGCTTTTTTGTCTACGGATTAAAAGAGCCAAAATGGGTGCTTCTTTGAGCGTTATCTGAGTGCGTAACGAATCATTTTTCATCTCATTTGTTGATAAATCCAAACAAACATTGCCAAAAGTTAGATAATTTGTTTCTTCTAATTCAACATTTCGCCTTAATAAAGCACGGACTCTAGCCAAAAGTTCTTGAAAATCAAAAGGCTTCGCTAGATAATCATCGGCTCCTGCATCAAGGCCTTTGATTTTATCACTTACTTGACTTTTGGCTGTTAGGAGTAAAACGGGCGTTTGAATATTGTTTTGTCTAATCGCTGTTAAAATTTCTAGACCATTCATTTTTGGCAACATAATATCTAAAATAATTAAGTCGTATGAATTCGTTAAAGCAAAATCAAAGCCAACTTGACCATCCATAGCGACATCAATGACATATTTCTCTTTTTTAAGCATTTGTTCCATTGGTAGTGAAATGAAAGGTTCATCTTCAACAAGTAATAGTTTCATTTTTGAGTCTCCATTTTTATTAAATTAAAATTATAAAGTTAATAGTATTATTAATAATTATAACATTTTTAATAGTGAGTAAAAATTTAAAAAAAGATTTATGACAATTGATAAACGCTCAAAAGTAACTTAGTATCAGAAAGTATATTTATGCTAAAATGAAATCATTAACAAAAAAGGAGAAGTCTTATGCAACAACCTCTAGCTTACCGCATGCGACCAAGAAATTTATCAGAAGTTGTCGGACAAACACATTTAGTTGGTGAAGGAAAAATTATCAGACGAATGGTTCAAGCCAAACTCCTTTCATCGATGATTTTATACGGACCACCAGGGACAGGGAAAACATCGATTGCATCAGCGATTGCCGGTTCAACCAAATACGCTTTCCGGATGTTAAATGCAGCAACTGATTCTAAAAAAGATTTGCAAATAGTAGCAGAAGAAGCACGAATGAGTGGCACGGTTATTTTATTATTAGATGAGATTCACCGTTTAGATAAAGTCAAACAAGATTTCCTTTTGCCACATTTAGAAAGTGGAAGTATCGTCTTAATTGGCGCAACAACAGAAAATCCTTATATTAATGTAACACCTGCTATTCGCTCAAGAACTCAGATTTTTGAAGTAAAACCTTTAGATGAAGAAGACATTGAAAAAGCATTAATTGAAGCTTTAAACGATCATGAAAGAGGGTTGGGGGATTATAGTGTCTCTTTAGATGCGAAAGCGTTAGGACATTTAAAACGAGCAACGAATGGCGATTTACGTGCGGCGTTGAATGGGCTAGAATTAGCTGTGAAATCTACACCGCCAAGTTCTGATGGGATCATTGAGTTGACTTTAGAAGTGATTGAAGAAAGTGTACAGAAAAAAGCTTTGACGCATGATAAAGATGGCGATGCGCATTATGATGTTATTTCTGCACTTCAAAAATCAATTCGAGGCTCAGATGTCAATGCAGCACTTCATTATGCGGCTCGTTTAATTGAAGCAGGAGAATTAACCATTTTAGCTCGCAGGTTGATGGTGATTGCTTATGAAGATATCGGGTTAGCCAATCCAACAGCTACTGCAAGAACTGTTCAGGCAATTCAGGCAGCACAAAGTTTGGGTTTTCCTGAAGCTAGAATTCCGATTGCTAATGTGGTTGTTGACTTAGCACTTTCACCTAAGTCCAATGCTGCTTATCTTGCAATTGATGCTGCCTTAATAGATGTTAGACAAGGAAAAAGTGGAGAAGTACCTGATCATTTGCGTGATTCGCATTATAAAGGAGCCAAAGATTTAAGACGAGGCATTGGTTATCAGTATCCACATGGTTTTCCAAATGCTTGGGTGAATCAACAATATTTGCCTGATAAATTAAGGGATGTAGTTTACTATGAACCAAAAGAAACTGGAAAATATGAAGCGGCTTTAAAACTTCGGGATGAACAAATAAAAAATTGGAAGAAGAAAGGTTGATGTTATGCCTTCTTCAGAATTTATGTGAAAACGCTTTAAAAAATTAAGGTCGTAACCATTGCTCATTCATTTTTCTTGTGCTATATTATGTATAGGAAAGCTGTGGTGTTCGAGTTGTTCATCTGTGTGTTGACCGAACATTTTTACTTTTACATTGGGACCGTGCTTGTATTGCTATGGTGGATATGCCTTTTCTTTTGGTAATCCTTTGTATCTGCAATCGCTGGACCCACCTGCTTAGGTAGCGGGTTCAAACCTTCGAACATTCACCGGCACGTAACGGCAAGTACTTTTTTCGATTATTCGAAAGTAAGCAACTGGATTTTTCTAGTTGCTTTTTATTTTTTATTTTAGGGGGATTTTTTATGCTAAGGGATGCGACCTATTTAAGTGAACAAATCAAACAAAAGAAAATTTCAAGTTTGGAATTGCTTGAAGAATCTTTGGAAAAAATCAAAAAATTAAATCCAAAATATAATGCAATTGTGGCTTTTGATGAAGATCTTGCACGTCAAGAAATTAAGAATCACGTTTCAACTGGAGGTTTATTTGAGGGTGTTTTAATGCCGTTAAAAATGTTAGGACAAGAACATAAAGGCTTACCTGCAACTGCTTCATCAAGATTATTTAAAGATGAACTGGCACATTTTGATGACGCTTTTACCAGACAAATTATGAAAGCTGGATTCATTCCATTTGGACAAACCAACTCGCCTGAATTTGGCTTTAAAAATATTACAGATAGTGCGCTTTATAGGGATACTAAAAATGCTTGGAATCCTGATTATTATCCTGGAGGTTCATCAGGAGGGGCGGCAAGTGCGGTGGCTAGTGGCATGTTTCCAATTGCAGCGGCTAGTGATGGTGGTGGTTCGATTCGCATACCTGCTTCTTGGTCTGGATTAATCGGACTTAAACCAACTCGCGGAAAAATGCCTCAAGGTCCGATGAGTTATCGTGGTTGGCAAGGTGCTTCAACTTCAGGAGCAATGACGATTTCAGTTCGTGATACAGCTCGCTTTTTAGCACAAACACAAATTACTCAAGAAATTACGCCTTACCAATCTTCTCTTTTGCCTGTCGAAGAATTGCTGAATATTCAAGCGGTGAAAAGAAAGTTGAAAATTGCTTTTAGTTTACAAACGCCAATTTCATCTGTGGAAGTTTCACAAGATGCTCGTTTGGCGATGAAAAAAGCAGTCCAGTTTTTAGAAAGTAAAGGACACATTGTAGAAGAAGTGGATTATCCATTAAACGCTCGTCCTTTGATTGAAACCTATTATCAAATGAATGCCGCTGAAACTGCTGCGATGCTTTCACCTTTTGAAAAAATGACTGGTAAAAAATTAACGAATCAACAAGTTGAACCACTAACTTATGGACTGATTCAAGCAGGAAAAAATGTGCCAGCGACTAGCTATATTCATTCATTGAACATGTGGGATAAAGCAAACGAAGCATTTACAACGAAAATTTTTAATCACTATGATTTGTTCTTAACACCAACAACAACAAAAACAGCTATTAAAATCGGTGAAGAATTAATTTGTCAATCATTGATAGAAAAATTAATGCACATGGAAGAATTTTCATTGGAAGAGCAAACAAGTATTTTATCTGAAAGTTTTGAAAAGTCGTTGCAATATTCACCTCATCCATTTATTGTGAATTTGACCGGGCAAGCTGCGATTTCTTTACCGATTTATGTCAATGAAAAAACGAATTTGCCATTAGGTGTGCAGTTTATGGGAAGAAAAAATAGTGAAATTTTACTTTTAGAACTGGCAAAACAATTTGAAGACGAAGGACAATTTATTTTGCCGGAAGTTTATCGTTAGGAGAGGGATATGCAGATTTTATTTATCATTTTGGCTTTAGTTATTTTTGCCGCATCGTATTTCATTTTGAAGAAAACAGAAGCCTTTTTGCCATTGGTTGCAGAAGAATTAAAGGATTTGGTTCGTACTTTTTTCAAAATTTTTGGCTTTGTTTTTCTTGGATTAGGAATTGGTGCGCTGGTAGTAGCATTTTTTGATGAAAGAATTTACTATTTGGCGCTTTTGTTATTTTTATTAACTTTCTCTGCTTTGTTTTCATTTATGTATGCCAGATTCATTGGAACGAGAAAGTAAAGATATTGCTTGCATGCACATGTCTTTAATGCTAAAATTCATTGAGTAAAGAACGGGTGAACCATTATATACATAATTACTTCATGTTATGTGATGTAATTAGGACGCTTAGCTCAGTTGGTAGTAGCAACAGACTCTTAATCTGTGGGTCCAGGGTTCGAGCCCCTGAGCGTCCATAGGTGCCAAACCTAACTAGACACTCCCAATGTTGGTGCGTATGCATTTAGAAAACATTTGAGGGTGTCTTTCTTTGTAGTTTTACAAATTCATATTTTTTGGTTAGATGGTGGAAATTTACAAGTATTGAATGAAAATTTCCTTTATTATTAGATGTAACAAATAAATAATAAAGGGGAATCTGCTTATGGCTAAAAATTTAAGAAAAGAACTATTTCTTGGTTTAATTGTATTGCTTACGTTAGTATCATTTATCACACCATCTATTTTAGGTATTGCGCGTGCAAATGAAGTTAATAATGTAGTAAACGAAAGTGTTCAAAGTAAACAACTTGTGAACACGATCAATAGCTTGAATGTTTTATCGACACAGTTGACACCTGAACAGATTTTAATGAATGCAAGCAGTTTAGAAGTTGAGGGAGATAACACCATAATAACCATTCCCGATGAAGCATTACTTGCCGTTGTTGATGCTTCTGGAGAAAACATACCGGAACTAAGTAGTGCAAGAATGTTGAGAGGGCATGGAGTTACTAAGTTTATTATTTATGGACAAACTAGATATGGTAATTTCAATGCTTTTTTATCACAAACATCTTTAAGAGTAATAAAATATTCAGTTGCTGCTTTTAATGCAATTAAGGCGATTGTTCAAGCTTATCTAGGGAATTTTATCGGCTTAGCATATTCTTCTATGAATGCAATTTTAAATATTATAAGAGCCGATCAGATTAGATATGGAAAGGTATTTTTAGTCCGTTCGTGGTGGTATGCTGGAAGCTATAATCAATAATGAGATATATCGATTTACTACTAAATAGAAAATTAGCCCTTGATTTTCATAAAAATACTCGTTCGAAGATTACAACTGTTAAAAGAATAAACAATGAGGTTTTTGGTGTTATAGGAACGCTCATTGGTATGGGGATTGTTTTTGAATGGTTGGATTTTTTGTTTATTATTATTCTGCCAATTTACTTGTGCATAATAATTTATTTGAATATATATGATTTTAAAATAAGATGGAAACAATTTTTGAAACTCAATAAAGCAAAAAATCCAAGAGAATAGTCTTTTGGATTTTTATTTACGACCACTCACTATGAGAGTCATTGCCGAGTTAATTTTTTGTTTCTAAATTGTCGAGGACTAAGGCCACACCTCTTCTTAAAATGATTTGAAAAATGGCTTGTATCATAATAACCAAGCTCTAACGCGATTTTTGTAATAGGCAGTTTTGTTAAAATCAGTAATTTTTTTGCATGGTTTATCCGTAGCTCCTCCTTTAATTCATTAAATCCTTTTTCAGTAAACTTACTTAAGCTTTTTGATAGATGGTTTTCGCTATAACCTGTCTTTTTGGACCATTGGCTTAAAGTGTATTTATATATATCTTTAGATGAGAGGATAAATCGAATGCTTTTGATGATTTCTGTTTTCTTTTGTAAAGATTTCTCATGATACAAATCTAAATATTTTTGAATTTCACTAAAAACAACATTGGCCTCACGAGAATTTTTTGAAGAATAAGGACCAATTATGATGCAAAATACATAATGTGTATCTAAATAGATGGGGATAAAGATATAATTCTGTTTATTTTTACAAGAAAACTTAATTGCTTCTTTTTGATTGAGCATTTTTTGATAATGTTGCGAAAGAAAGTGGATATAGTAATCTTGCTTTTTTAATATTGAATAGTTGAAATAATGCTTAATGTTGTTAAATAGACTTTGTGGTGCATCGTCAAAAATGATTTCAATGGGAATTTTTGTGTGTATAGATAAAGTAAATATTAATTGTTGAATTTTGTAACTAATCATATTTCCCCCTAAATATAAAATAGAACTTACTCCATGATATAAAAAAATGGAAGAAACAACGAATGAAAAGATTTAAATATCCGAAATTTACAAGTTTTTGTAGCAATAATCATGTATTAATCATCAAATTTTCGCTATACTAACAAAAGTAACAATCAACAATCAAAAGAAAGGAATTTCATGAAAAAGAAATTATTATTAGGCATCACCGCCTCAAGTGCTATTTGGAAAGTCATTCCACTAATTGAACAATTAAACGAAAAACTAGATGTAGAAATTGAAATCATTCAAACAAATTCTTCAACTAAATTCATCAATCCACTCATGTTTCAAACGCTCAACCGTAAAAAAGTACACACGGACTTATTTGAAGAAATTGATG
>JAITWV010000101.1 GCA_031285105.1 Streptococcaceae bacterium
GATGTTCCAGATGAAAATGGCTATGTGGCAGATGATTACCGTATTGCGTATATGCGTGAACATTTAGCTGAAATGATTAAAGCAGTCGAAATTGATGGTGTGGACTTGCTTGGATACACTTCATGGGGCTGTATTGACTTAGTTTCAGCTTCAACTGGGGAAATGAGTAAACGTTATGGTTTTATTTACGTTGACCGTGACGACCAAGGAAATGGTACTTTAAGACGTACGAAGAAAAAATCATTTAATTGGTATAAACAAGTCATTGCGACAAATGGTCAAGATTTAGGATAATATAAAAAAAGGTATCGGAAAATTTTAGCCGATACCTTTTTACTATTATCTTGGTGTAATATAAACAACGCCTGCTCCAAATGCAATCGAAGCTGGAATCACTCGGTAAGAAACAATTCCTAAACCAACTACATTCATCTCGGAAATTAAGATACCATTTGGTGTAACTGCCTCAACAAAAGCCACGTGTCCAAATAATGGATCAGCTCCGGCAACTCCTGGAGCAAATGACACCGCATCACCAACTGTTGGTTGATTAGAAACAACAAATCCAAGCGTACGAGCTGCTAATTCCCAATAACCGCCATTGCCCATAAAGTCTGTAAATGAACGACCGAATTGTTGTACGCGGTTATAAACATAATACGTACATTGACCAAATGGATAAGAACCTGAAGTGTTACGATTAATTCCGTCAAACATTGGTAAAGTAATCAAATTCTGCCAAGCAACTGGTAATTGATCAATCGTGCCGGCAAACTGAATTTCACTTGTATCAAATCTTGTCAAATCATGCTTGATAATTAATTGGTTTAACAAATTAGCATAATTCACATCCGTTGCGTAACGACCTTGTAAGTAATTCGTTGCATCCATAAATGACGGAGCATTTTCACGCCATGCACCTGAATAAAATGGTGTGCGAATTAATGAAACGTAATCCATCATTGATGCTAAGTGGTTTGGGTATCTTCTAAAATAAGCATCAATTTGAAAAGATTGCCCATTTTCATCTTGCTCTAGTGTTGGCAAGTTAATCGCTTCTCCTTCAAAACTTCCTTTTATTCCAAAAATATTGTAATTAGGACTTCTTGATAAACTACTTGCACCTGAACCACTTTCTAGCATCGCCTGAGCAATCATAACCGAGGCATATAAATTATGCTTTTGCCCCAATGCTTGTGCGGTTGGTCCAATTGCATTAATAAATGTTTGAGCTGTTCCATCAAATTCAATACTAACTCCTGGTATATCAACCACTCTTGGCATTAATATCAAATCTGTTGGTAATAAAGTTGCAAAAGATGGTGTATTTTCGGGTGTTATTTCGCGAATTTCTTTTATCTCATTTTCAACATAAAAATATTTCTCTTGTCCAAGATAAACTGAAATTCCTGTTAATTCTCCTTCATTTTCCCAAAAAAGGAAATCTCCAGGGTTCGCATCTTGATAAGAAACATGCTCATAACGTTCACTTACTTCTTGGTAGGTGCTTCCTAAGTGAATACCAAAAAGAGCATCATATAGATAATTGATAAAAGCTAAATCCTGACCTTGAGCTATTTTTTCTTCTCTTTCACCCACTTTTAAAACTTGTGATGGGAAAATCAGATGAATGTTGTCTAGATTGTTCCATTCCTCTATTTGTTCAATAGATACTTCATAGGCATTGGCGATACTATAGACACTATCACCTGAGACAACTTCATACTCAACATCAATCATTTGTGTATCTGGATAGTGCTTTACTATTTCCAAATGATTTAATATTTCTTCCACAATGGTTGCTTGTTTTATATCTGCAAATTCTTGTTCATAAAAATTATATCCATGCCAAATTTCAGGTAGTTCAATTTGATCGACTAATTTAATTTCTTGACCGACATAAAGCGTTCGTGGATTTTCAATTTGATTAATTCGCATCAAATCTTCAACACTTATATCGTTTTCTTGAGAAATTTTCCAAAGTGTATCTCCAGGTTGAATAATAATCGTATTGGCTTTTGCTACCCAGATACCCGCTTGAGACATGAAACCAAAAACTGCTGAATATAAAAAACTCTTTTTAAGTAATTGTTTCTTTTTATATCTTGACTGAATTGTTCTTTTTTTCATAGCACCCTCCCTAATTTAAAAACAGACGAACAGAACTTCCCTCCCCCTCACCTGATTAACTACTAGTTTCTTAATAAATCTTCGTTTGATTGTAGCATCTGAACGCCTTGAGTAAAATCAAGCATGTCATAATCCATAAAAATGACACGTAAATGATTTTTCCCTTTTCTTAAATCAAATGTCGGTGTGGAATGCTTGAGACGTTTTTCTTTAAAGGTTACATCAGGCATTTTCTTTCTTAGTTCTTCTACCGGTAATTGTTTCACATGGTTTTTCGGAATATAAAAGCGTAAAACTGACGTGAACTTTTCATATCGCTCATCGTTTTCAAGTTCTAGCTCTAAGAAGTTTCTTATGTAATATTCATAAGCATCTAGGCCAGAATCCGTGGCTAAATCAGGATTAATCACACGGTAATTCATCATTTTTTGACCTAATTCATCAATCCATGGAAAATAAGCTTGAGAATTCAAAGTTCCTACCATTTGATGCTCTTCGTATTTGTTTTGAATGTAATCCCAAGTTCTCGTAATAAACTGAGTTGCTTTTTTCTTTTGCGTTGGCTGTCCATGTTTATTTAAATATTGAACCGAATGAACGCTATTGTCACCAAAAGCATATTCAATGTAAGGATCTCTTAAGATACCTACACCATTATTCCATGCTAATTGATCATAACCCATTTGATCTCTAAACATTCGTTGTGATTTTTGATTCACTT
This sequence comes from Streptococcaceae bacterium, assembly GCA_031285105.1. GTDB lineage: Bacteria > Bacillota > Bacilli > Lactobacillales > Streptococcaceae > JAITWV01. The sequence goes on from JAITWV010000101.1 coordinate 2,852, forward strand.
CTTTTTCCCAATTCCTTGGATCTTTATAAAGAGTAATTCTTAACATATCATTTCCTAATTGTTCATTTGCTTCAACTTGATGAACCTCTTCAAGAATTTGCTTGGGAATTAAGCGATAATAATAGTTTGAAAAATACATCTTCCAACAACTTGTTAAGCATAATCCCTTAAAGAAAATATCATATCCAGCTAATTGGTTACAATCAACAATCTCACGGTGATGGCGATTCAACATTTTGGGTAATTGTGCTACTTCTTGTGGCGTTTCAAATTCAAGTCGCTCTTCTAATCTTGATGTGTTGTTGTAAAGATACTCATCATAAGAACGCAAGTAACCGTAAAGTCCATGATCAGCCATTCTATGATCAAAATAATCAAAAATCATCTGTTCATAAGTGAAAAAATACTCTTCATTAAACAAATTTCGGGCATAAAGGGTGCCATTATATACATGAATATTGAATTTTCCAGCTTTAGACTCAACACGCCACCAGAAATTATCATCCATGCTCACTTGCTCAATACGTGAAATGACATCATAAGGATCATATGCAACAGGTTCTTCTTGATCTACTTGAAAAGTTTGTGGTTCATCTAACAAACGTATCATAATGGTCCAATCAGCAATTGCCGTGTGTAACTCATCTAAATGATAATCTACATATTGAGCAACCATGTAAATCATTTCGTCATGCTTTCTCATTTGGCTCACCCTTTTCTAATTATTATTACCTTCATTCTACACAATTTACAAGCTTTTTCAAAACGAAACGGCATATTATTTAGTATCTAGGTTGCCAGGGGTTCGTTTGATTGTTAAATTTATTGTCAATCATCTCACCATTTTCTTTAAATAACACACCATGAACTGCTCCGCCATAAACACCGCCACCATCAATCCCAATTTTATTATCATGAAGCCATAAATCAAAGTTTCCATTCTCCTCATGAAGAAGTGGCGTTGGTGTGTGACCAAAAACAATTATTTTTCCCGTTTGATTCGGCAATTTAAAAAAAGGCTCACGTATCCAAACGAAATCTTGTTTAGTTGAATATTTCCAATCACGAAACAATAAATTCACACCAGCATGGACAAATATATACTCTTTCCATTCATAATAAAGCGGCAATTCACCTAAAAAACGAATTAATTCTTTGTGTTGGGATTTAATCATCATTGCCATTTCTGTTGGAGAATATTCCTTATCAACACCTTTAAAGAAAAAACTTTCTAATGTTTCGATGCCACCATTAATAGAATACATATGAAATCGTTCTTCTGGATTACTTAAAAAATTCAGAAACATTTCTTCATGATTGCCTGTCAGATAAATCGCACCTTTTTCTTTTGCTAACTTCATTGCTTTATAAAAACATTGCTTTCCTTTTGGACCTCTGTCTGCCAAGTCGCCGATTAAAATTAATTGCATTGTTTTTTTATTCCATTTTTCTAGTGCTTCTTCAAATAAATCTTCCATACCATGAATATCGCTAATAACATAAACATTTTCTTTCATTACTTCACCAACCTTATTTTAATTTTAGTAATAATTTGGTTCATAAATACACTCACTTTAGTACAGCGTAAGTTAAATTGATACTTGAAAAGCGAAAGCTTGTGAATTTCAACACTGCGAATTTTCGGCTGGCTTGGCTCTGCGCTTAGGGTGTCCGCACTGCTATGGCCGGAC
>JAITWV010000113.1 GCA_031285105.1 Streptococcaceae bacterium
TATCAATTGAAGGTTTGGGTCGTGAATCTCTAAAATTAACTAAATATTTTTTTGAAAAACTCAACGCAATGAATATTCCAACACATTATCTTGATAGCAATTTAGACGAAGTGAGTATGATTGTTAAACCCGCTCAAGTTTTTGGCAATGGGTTAGAATTTATTTGTCGCAAAAAAGTGGGTGGTTCATTTTTGAAAAGATACGGCACTTATGCTGAATTTGGGCAAGAATTAGATTATTTTATCGAAGTTACGTTGAAAGATGATGAACGCCTTGACCCACCGATTACGAAAGATGCCTTGATTGCTTTATCTTTATTGACTGATGATGAGTATGAAACTTGTAATAAATTAACCAAGAAAATAACTAAAATAATTCATGATGATTTGGCTGAAAAAGGGTTGGAATTGCATGATTTGAAATTCGAATTTGGCAAACATGATGGTGAAATTTTATTGATTGATGAAATTTCTGGTGGTTGTATGCGAGTGTTTAAAGACGGCGTGCAAATTGAGCCAATGGAGCTTACTCAGTTAATATTGGGATAAAATACAAGTCTAAAAGAGTCTAAGAAACATTCATATTTTCCTAGACTCTTTGTATATTATCTTTTTTCTGTTATCTATATTTTCCAAGAAAATTAAGCATCAATTCCCGGTGCCAGCCCTAATTCTGCTTGTAGAATCCAAATTAATTTTTCAAAATCCCCTTTAGCTTCAGTGAAGATTCCATTGGTTACTGCATCTCCTTCTTCATCTGTTGTTTCGATTCCTTTTTGATACAACTCGGTCATATAACGTAGAGATTTTACTAAAGATTTGAAACGCTCTTGTGTTGAAATACCCCAAACACCTGAAGTTTCTTGAATTTTGGTATGCTCAGCAAATTCCTTCAAAGTTGAATAAGGTGAGCCATCTAGAGTAATCAAACGTTCACTGATTTCGTCTAATTGCACTTCTACTTGCCCCATATACTCGTCCATTTTTGGGTGCAAACTAATAAAATCATTCCCACGCATATACCAGTGAATTTGATGAATTTGCACAGATAATGCGGACAAATCTGCTACTGCTTGGTTTAAAATTTGTTTTGTTTTTGCATATTTCATATTCCATTCCTCGTTTCATTCATTTTTTATAATTTAAGCTTAACGTTTTTAAAAGAATTTCTCAAGAATTCAGTTTGTAAATTACTGAGCGTAAGCAGACGGTAATGCTTCTATCGTTCCTTCTTCAATTGCTGCAGTCATTTGCTCATTTATTTGTTCAATCACATTCATCAAAGCTTGATTCAATGCTTCTTCATCTGCTTGTCCAGTTAAAAACGAAAAATACATATTGCGAATGACTTGTTCTTGATTTGGTAAAATTTGCCATTTACCTTCTATTATTTCAAAGTAAATTTCCGTAATAATTGGCGTTTCGCTCGCTTCTAATGTTTGAATATTCGCTTTTAATTTATCCATAAACAAGTCTAGTAATATTTGTGAATCGTTATTTAACGCTTGATTCGTTAAAACTTCTTCTTTCATTTGTTTACCAACTTGATTGACCAAGTGAATATAATCCAAACCAAAAATTTGATAAGCAACTCGCTTTTGCCCCTCTTGCTGTGTCGCATAAATTAACGTATTGAATTGTGTATGTTTTTTCATTTGTACTAACATTAAATTTATCAGTTCATCTTTGCTTTGTTCATCAATAGACATGCTTGAGTTCAAATCATTAAAAAAATTATTGGTAATATTACCCGAAACGCTTTGAAGAGCTATTGCAAGGTTTTCACCGTCTAAAAAATGTGTATAGAAGTCTTCTTGTGCATCTTCAAAAACAAATTGATTTACAAAGAAGTTTCCAGCTTGACTGCCATCAACAGCTTGTGTTTGCTTGGTACATGAGGCAAGGAAAAAAAGTGGGATTACCAATAAAATTAGATATTTTTTTTTCATATTCAAGCACCTTTCTTTCATCGTTTACTAATAATAATTATAACGAAAATGAATGTAATACAAAAGTAATATATACTTTCGCTTTTTTTGCGTATTTATATAGTAGGAGGGTGATTTTTTTGTTTTATTATTTGTTAGTAGTTAGTTTATTTTTTACATGGGAAGATTTACAAGAGCAAGCAATTTCTAGTTGGATTTTTGTGATCACTTTTTGTCTATTTCTAAGTGTGAATTTTGAACAATTGGAGAAAACTTATTTATTCTTTATTCTTGCCTTGTTAGCTAATCTGATAGATATTGGCATTGGCGAAGGTGATTTTTGTATTTTGGCGATGTATAGTTTGCATTATGATATTTATGAATGTGTGGTCATTTTATTTTTATCTTCATTTATTGGTTTATTTTTTTCAATTAGTATCAGTATACTTAGAAAAAAATGGTTAAATAAAATTCCGCTTATTCCATTTATTACAATATCACTCGTTATTTATCACAGTTATTTTACAAGATTTTAGAAGCTATTGACGATTTATTGCGTAACTTATATACTATGTCAGCATAATTTACACATACATATAAGGAGCACAATTCAAATGCAATTATCTAAACCCGACTTTTTCAATAGTCCAACATTCTTTAAAAAGGCTATCCAAGTAGTGGACGAAGAAACTTTAGAAAAACGTAAGAAAGCCCTTTTTATCATCATATCAGCCTGTTTAATCATCGCACCTGTTTTTGTTTACGCAATTACACATATTTAGCCTTAAAATAGCAACAATACCGTTGACATATTGCCAAAAATCTAGTAATATGGTCAACGGTATTGTTTACCCCATTTTAAGGCCCCGGAAACCTAAAAAATGAAATGTAAACACTCGTAAATTAAAGGAGAAACTAAACATGATGCGTACAACATACATGGCTAAAACTGGCGAAGTAGATCGTAAATGGTTTGTAATCGACGCTGCTGGTATTCCATTAGGTCGTCTTTCAACTCAAGTAGCAATGATCTTACGTGGTAAAAATAAACCAACTTTCACACCTCACACTGACACAGGTGATTTCGTTATCGTTATCAATGCTGGTCAAGTGGCTTTAACAGGTAAGAAAGCTACAGACAAAAT
>JAITWV010000120.1 GCA_031285105.1 Streptococcaceae bacterium
GGGTTGTGTGATGCAGTAATCATAATACCTGTTAATGCGTTATGTTCACGCACTGCAAACGATAATTCTGGTGTTGGGCGTAAGCTTTCAAAAACAAATGATGGAATATCATGTTTGGCTAAAACTTTTGCCGCTTCCATCGCAAATTCTGGTGAAAAATGACGTGAATCATAAGCAATTGCTACACCGCGTTTTTTCTCTTCACCTTTTGTTTCCATTAAACGAGCAAGACCTTCTGTTGCCTGACGAACGGTATATATGTTCATGCGATTTGTACCTGCACCAATGATACCGCGCATTCCTGCTGTACCAAATTCTAGTGAAGTATAAAAAGCATCTTCTAATCTGTCTTCTTGTCCTTGTAAAGAAACAAGTTCATCTTTTAAGTAATTTTCTAAGTTTTCGTCATTTAACCAAGTTTCGTATGCATTTTTCCAGCTCATTTTAAGGCACCTCTTTTTAAATTTGTGATAATTTTTTCTTACCGACTTATTATAACACTTTTTTTGTAGTATGAAAGCGGATTGAACTGTTTTAAAATAAAAAAAAGCTGAGGAAATTCTCAACTTTTTTTCATTTTATTTTCCGTCTACAATGTTCAAACGTACTTTCTTGTTTCCTTGAATGCGAACTGAATAAACAATGGTACGAATTGCTTTTGCGACACGACCTTGTTTACCAATCACACGTCCAATATCCTCAGGATCAACGGTTAAATTATACTCGAAAAATTCATTGCCTTCTGTAATATCAAGTAATACATTTTCAGGCTTGGTAACTAATGGACGAACGATTGATAGAACTAACTCTTTCACATCTTCCTTCATATAAAGTCACCTATTATTTAGCTAATTTAGATTCGTGGAATTTTTTCATAACGCCTTCTTTTGAAAGGATGTTACGAACTGTATCAGATGGTTGTGCACCTTTTGATAACCAGTCTAAAATTAAATCTTCTTTAACTGTTACTTGTGCTGGATCTAATAATGGGTTGTAAGTACCAACTGTTTCGATAAAGCGACCATCACGTGGTGAACGAGAGTCAGCAACTACGATACGGTAAAAAGGTTTTTTCTTAGATCCCATACGTTTTAAACGAATTTTAACTGCCATGATATATGACCTCCATAATTTTAATACTTTGATAGTATATTTATTTTTAAGAATGGTGTCAAGAGTTTTTTCTTTACACCTCAACTTTTTCTATTATACAGCATCTTTTGTCAGTGTCAAGAAAAAATCTTTACAGGTATATGTATTTTTTCAGTTGACATACAGTGTACTACAGTGCATAATACAGATATAGGTGTACTATACATCGTACTACAGTGAAACGGAGGTAAATAGAATGATTACCATTGATAAGACCAGTGTTCAACCTTTTTATGAACAAATTATTTTATCCATCAAACGCAATATTTTGCTTGGTATTTATGAAACCGATGAAAAATTGCCTAGCGTCAGAGAATTAGCCAGCAATTTAATGATGAATCCAAACACCATCGCCAAAGCTTACAAAAGTCTTGAACAAGAAGGTGTGATTGTCACAAAAAAAGGTTTAGGCACATTTGTTGGCGCATTGAGCCATGAAAAGCCATTAAGCACCCAAATAGATGGTTGGAAAAATAAACTAGCACCCATTATTACTGAGGCAAAATTTTACGGAATCACACTTGAAGAAATAATGAAATGGATGAAAGAGGCTTATGAAGGAGAGAGTAAATGAAAATTCAAGGACTTAAAAAATCAATTGATGGCAAAATTATTTTAGAAAATATCAACGTTACACTCCAACAAGGGCAAATTACTGGTTTAATCGGTCGAAACGGTGTGGGAAAAACAACTTTATTTCGCACGATTACCGGTCACTATTTATCAGATGAAGGACAAATTTTAGTTGAAGGTGTGGATGTTATCAAAAAACAAGAAAATCGCAAACATATCTTTTACATTGACGAACAGTATTCCTTCTTTGCAAATAATACTTTAACTTCGATTGCTGAGTATTATAGTTTTAATTATCCAGACTTTGATCTAACACGCTTTCATGAATTACTCACGCAATCAAATTTGTCTGCTACTTTACGCTTTCGAGCAATGAGTAAGGGAATGCAAGGATTGTTTAAGATGATTTTGGCGATTTGTTCAAATGCAAAATATTTATTATTAGACGAACCTTTTGATGGTTTAGACGTGATTATTCGCAAAAATGTCGTGCGTTTATTGCTTAGTCATTTATCTGACAGCAATCAAAGTGTCGTTATTTCTTCGCATAACCTTAGAGACTTAGAAGCAATTGTCGATAGAGCACTGATGTTAAAAGGCACAACGATTGCTCAAGATATTTTATTAGAAGATTTCAAATCAAAAGCTCGTAAAATTCAATTGGTTTTACGTGACAAAGAAATTCCAAGTTGGTTGAAAAAAGAGTCGAAAGCCATTCGAATTGAAGGACGAGTGATTACAGTGGTATTTAATGATTATTCATCAGAAATTATCGACAAATTAAATGCCTTACAGCCAGTTTTACATGAAGAATTACCATTAACCTTAGAAGATTTCTTTGAAGCAAATTTAACCAATGAACAAGACTATCAATTGATTTTATAGGAGAAGAGTATGAACGAATTATTGAAATTGTGTATGAAGAGATATAAAACACAACTGATATTTATTGCCGTTGCCTTAATTGGTTTACAAATTTACGGTGGAACAAGCTTTGTCAATTCTTGGCAAAATCGTGAAAGTTGGGTGAGGTCTGAGGGTTTTGCTGAAAATTTCAATCGTCTTCAAGAGGAAGGAAATGTGCTTGAAGGTTACTTTTCTGGCAACGATTTGAAAGAATTTACGAATACATTTGGTGAAAAGCCAACTTTAAAAAATATCAGAGTGTTTAGTCTGACTGTTCGTCGTAGCATGAATGAATGGAATCTTACTGGTTTCCAACACTCCGAGTTTTCTAACCTAGGTGTTAGCACACTTAACACAATATTTTTTGCTGCTGCGTTAATGAACGGTTTCTTGTATTTCTTTTGGGATATGCGTTCACGTTTTGCCCAGTTTTTATTTAGTTCAAAATTTAAACGCAAAGATATTTTAAAAACCAAACTTCTTTTAATGCTTGCAACCTTAACGATTTCTTTTGTCGTGGCGACATTTTTAAAGCATCTCATCATATTCACTAGTATTCCTAGCCCTTACATGAATTTAACATTTACTCAAGTCTTGCCAGGGATTGGTTGGAACCTTCTTTACCTAATTGCGTTAACCATTTTCGGGATGTTTTTTGGGATTATTATGGGACAAATGGCTACTGGATTTATCAGTTTGTTTGGTTTTGCAGGTTTTTTGATGGCAATTGTCAATGGTATCGGACAACTGCAAGAACTTTCTAATCGTCGCAGTGGACAAGTTGGGCAAACGTTTATTTCTTCTATTAATAATACATTTTTAGATGTCACTTATGGCAGTGGTTCCTTACCCTCTTGGATTTGGCCAATTGTAACGCTTATTTGTTTTTCATTCTTCATTTTTTATAGCTATCCAAAAATCACCTTGGATCAAACAGATGAATACTTAATGATGCCAAGTTTACGTAAGCCAACCTTACTTATTGCCATTATCGGCTCGGCATTTATCGGTTTTACAAACTTTATGAAATTTTGGACGATGCGAGGTGATCAATGGGTAGAATTAACAACCAGGGAAAGTCTAACTAGTTCTATCATCCCTACAATTGTCTTACCAATTATTGTCGGATTGGTTGTTTATTTCTTTATCTACAGATTAAAGGGAGTGCAAATGATTTTAGGACGTGTAAAGAAAACAGCGTAAATTATTCATACGAAAAAGCCAGCAATTAAACTGGCTTTTTTGACTATTTTAAGGACAATAGTATCCAGATGATTGACCACCAGACCTTCCCCACAAATTAGTGTGATAGTAAGTGTTCAATCATCTTTATGGTGGGTTACTACGTGCAATTTTTTGACGACGACCCCATTTTTTATTTCTTGGTACAAGACTCTTACGTCTCTGGTGTAATTTGAAAGCGACATGACAATCGTTACTTCGGTTAATGTTTTCCATAACGTTCCTCCCTTAAATCATTAAAAAGAGACAATGTGCATTTGAAATTACACTTTCATTATAAGTCATTCATTCTTTTTTAACAAACAATATCTAGTGATTATTTTTATATAATCACTAGATATTGTGTTTTATTCTTTTAGTAAGCGTTCATAATAAAAATTCTTGCCAATCTGTAACAAAACAATATACGCTAAAACAATCAATAACCACCACGCATAAAAGACATAAGGCAAACGCGATAAATTAACTAAACCACCTAAAGCTGTGAAATTCAATAATGAACCAACGAAAAACGCACCCACTGTTGATAAGAAAATCGCTAAAGATGCGCGACTTTTAACAAATGGTAATTTTTTCGTGCGTAAAATATGAAACGCCATCGCTTGTGTTGCTAGAGATACTGCAAACCACCCTGCTTGAAAATTTGCCTGATGAGCAGGAGTATTGTATTGGAAAACAAACCATAAAACAATAAAGGTTGTAATATCAAAAATACTTGAGATTGGTCCAACACTTAATGCAAATTTGCCTAGACCTTGTGTGCCCCATTTGACTGGTTTTGCTAATTCTTCTTCATCCACATGATCCCAAGGAATGGTTAATTGCGAAATATCATAAATTAAATTCAATGTTAGTAATTGAATTGAAAGCATTGGTAAAAATGGTAAAAAGGCTGAGGCAACTAAAACCGAAAAAACATTCCCAAAGTTTGATGAAAGGGTGATGCGAATATATTTCATCATGTTTGAAAAGACTTTGCGTCCTTCGATAACACCTGTTTCAAGCACTTGTAAGCTTTTTTCTAATAAGATAATCGTTGAAGCATCTTTGGTAATATCCGCTGCAGTATCGACTGAAATTCCCACATCAGCAGCTCTTAAACTTGGTGCATCATTAATGCCATCACCCATAAAACCAACTGTATGCCCGCCAGCTCTTAGTAAGTCAATAATCCGCGCTTTTTGCATTGGATTTAATTTCGCAAATAAATGGGTATCTTTGGTTGCCTTAAATAAGTCTTCATCCTCCATTTGTTCAATATCCGTACCAAGTAGATAATGGTCAACTGGAATTCCAACGTCTTCGCATACTTTTTTGGCAACAACTGCATTGTCACCGGTTAAGACTTTGACTGTCACCCCATGTTCTTGCAAGGAATGAATGGCTGTTTTTGCTGATTCTTTGGCTGGGTCTAGAAAACCAATAAAGCCAACAATCGTTAAGTCACGCTCCATTGATTGATCGAAGTCTTCTAATTCATCCTCAGTTAAAATCCGAGTCGCAACTGTCAGCACACGCATGCCTTTTAAATTCATTTGTAAATTGACTGCTTGCATTTGCTCTAAACGCTCAGGAGTAATTTTTACACGTTCACCATCAATCATCACGTGCGTTGAAATATCATCCATTTCTTCTACAGCGCCTTTTGTGACCATTAAGTTTTGCCCATTGGCTTTGACCACAACAGACAAGACCCGGCGTGAAAAATCAAACGGAATTTCATCGACTTTTTTGATATTCTCGTAAGGTTCAACGCGTTCTTGTTTTTCAAAGTATTCAATTACCGCATTGTCCATTAAGTTTTTCCAACCAGTCGAATAATTAGAATTAATAAATCCTGCATCTAAAACATCATTATTATCATTACCTAACGGATCCACATGTTCCATCAAAACCACACGGTCTTCGGTAATTGTTCCTGTTTTATCAGTACATAAAATATCCATTGAACCTAGGTTTTGAATCGCTGAAAGGTCTTTAACAATGACTTTTTCCTTTGATAAAGCAACTGCACCTTTGGCTAAATTGGTATTAACAATCATTGGTAACATTTCAGGTGTTAAACCAACAGCCACAGCAATCGCAAAGAAAAACGCATCCATAAACGAGCCTTTGGTAAACCAGTTAATTCCTAAAACAACTGGAAATAACACTGCCACCATACCCAAAAGTAAACGTGAAACTTTCGTTAAACCAACATCAAAAGCCGTTTTTCCTTTAGAACCTGTTACTTTTGCGGCAATATCACCAAACATCGTCTGGGCACCTGTTTTGGTAATTAAAATCTCACCGTGCCCTGAAAGTACATCTGTTCCCATAAATAAGACATTGGGCGCATCAATGACATCAATTTCATCCCACTTGACTTGCTCATCCTCATCTAAATCATCTAAAATTCGTTTTTCAACTGGATAGCTTTCACCAGTCATGGAAGATTGATTAATAAATAAATCCTTTGAGGTCAGTAAGATAGCATCGGCTGGAATCATATCACCGGTTTGAAGTAAGACAATATCTCCAGGCACAATTTCGTCCATTGGAATTTCTTTGGCTTCTCCTTCACGTTTGACATTGGCGGTGTTTTCAATCATTTCTTTTAACTCAATAGCTGCTTGTTGTGATTTATATTCTTGTACAAATGAAATCCCAACTGAAAATGACACCATCACAACCATCACAATCGTCGCTTCATGATCACCTGTTGCCCAAGATACAGCCGCTAAAAAGAGTAAAACTAACACAAAAGGATTAATAAACGCATGAGCAAGCATTTTATACCAAGGAGTTGGCTGTTGAGAAGCGACAATATTAGGACCATATTCTTCTAAACGAGACTGAGCATCCTCATGTTCTAACCCCATATAACTAGTACGCATTTCCATGAATAAATCTCGTCGTTCATACTGAGCAATCTTTTTAAGCAATTGATTTTTACTATTTTTAGCTTGCCCTCTGTTTTTTACTGCAGAAACAATTGCCTTGTTTGTTCCTTTTTTCTTGCTGTTTGCTACTTGCATATTGTTCACCCCTTTAGATTCTTTCATTTGTTATGAATGAGCAAAATCTTTAAAAAAGAGCAAGTCTATCTTTTTTAAAAACTTGGATGATTTCTTTGTTCATTATAGCTTGATTTTACAAAAATAACATCCAATATCCTTAGCCAAGTGCACAAAAAAACGCGCAACACAACGAGAATTGTGCGCGCGTGAAACATTCATACGTACTAGACTCTCGTTGAACTTTAGCACTGCATGGCTTAGAAAAAAATTTCAGCTACATTAAAAATTACCTTCACGATAATTTCTGCTGACCAGCTTGGCGTCTTTCGACATTTCGCGGCAGTAGCGTATTTCCTATGCAGGAGCCTCATCTAACAAATCTATATTTATATTACTTGTGAATCATATACCTTTTTTTGCTATTTGTAAACAGATATGGAGAAATTAATAATAAAAAATCATTTAGCCAATAGCATTGATTTTGATTAATATAAAAACTTTCTCTTTAGTGCAGCGTAATTGATTTGGAGTTTGTGAAATACTAAGACGCTAAGGCGTTCTT
>JAITWV010000163.1 GCA_031285105.1 Streptococcaceae bacterium
TTAAACGTCATCATCAAAAAACCAGGTCAAGGAAAATTAGTGAACGCTCAGCCCGTGATTTTACAAGTCCACATTGATATGGTTGGTGAAAAGGCGAAAGGTTCGAATCATGATTTCATGAAAGACCCAATTCAAACACGTATTGTTGGTGAGGATGTTTATGCAACAGATACAACACTAGGTGCAGATAATGGCTTAGGTGTCGCTTATTCGCTCGCTTTATTAGATAATACAACCATGGATTTACCACCTTTAGAATGTCTATTTACGACAGATGAAGAAACTGGTATGACTGGTGCGCATAATATCGACGTTTCTAGCTTAAAAGGTAAAATTTTTATCAATGCCGACTGTGAAGAAGAAGGTGTATTGTACCTTTCATGTGCGGGTGGGAACGATACGCGTGTGAATATTCCAGTATCTTTTGAAGAAGTAACAGGTTTACAAGTGGCAATCGAGGTAACAGGTGGAAAAGGTGGACATTCAGGTTTAGAAATTAACCAAGATCGTTCAAATTCCAATAAAGTAATGGGTCGTTTCTTGAATGTTTTAGACGATAACGATATTACTTACAACATCATTGATATCAACGGTGGATCAAAAATTAACGCCATTACTCGTGAAACAATGGCTCATGTGGTAATTCTAGAAGCTGATTTGGCAAAAGTAGAAGGATTAGCTACAAAAATTAACGAAGCATTAAAGATTGAATACACTCCACAAGACGAAGGTGTTCATGTCGTTGTTGCGAAAAAAGAAGTAGGTGCATTTAACGCAATGACTGCTAAAGATTCTAAAAGAGTTGTTTATGCCTTAGTGTTAATGCCAAATGGACCACAAACTTACTCTAAATACATTGAAGATTTAGTACAAACTTCGATTAACCCTGGAGTATTGGAAACAAAAGGCGATATTGTATCAATCGGACTTGCGCCACGTTCATCAGTAGAAAGCCAAAAAACAGCATTGTTAGAGCAAATCGAAGTGGTTGGAAAAATCATTGATGCCCAAGTAGTTCACACATCATTCTACCCAGCTTGGCCATTAAATCCAGATTCTAAGATTAAAGATTTATTTGTTAAGCAATATACGGAATTGTTTGGTGTTGCACCAGCTGTTAATGCGATTCATGCTGGTTTAGAGTGTGGGTTGTTTAAAGAGAAAATGGCTGATGATGTTGATTTTATTAGCTTTGGTCCTACAATTTTAGGCGCGCATACCTCAGAAGAACATATGAATATCGGTTCAGCGGATCGTAATTTCCAGTTGTTGGTGAGTGTTTTACAAAATATTGAGGCTTATTAAAATAAAAAAGCAGGAATTATTCATTTGTAAGTGGATAATTTCTGCTTTTTACTTTAATAATCAACTTATAAATGAAACTTTCGCAAAAATATCTTATAATTCATATATAGCTTAAAATATAAGAGGTGAGAATATGAAAGTTTACCATGGAACAGATCACATTTTGCAACAACCTGACCCCAATTTCAACTCAAGAAGGCGTGTAGATTTTGGTCGAGGTTTTTATACAACAAGTTCCAAACAACAAGCAGTTAATTGGACAAAGGTTTTAAAAAACAGAAATGAAACAATCAAGCAAATTGTCAATGTTTATGATTTAGATGATGAATTTTTAGATAAACTTTCCATAAAAAATTTCACCGAACCTAGCGATGAATGGTTTGATTTGGTACGTCAATGTAGAAATGATCATTTTCCCAAAGAGTATGATCAATTTGACATTATTATCGGTCCGATTGCTGATGATGGAGTGGCGACCACATTTCGTCTTTATGAAACAAACGTTTTGACCTTAAGTGAAGCTATAGCACGGCTAAAATCAGAAAAATTATTTAATCAAGTTGTTTTTAAAAGTGAGAAAAGTTTTCAGTTACTAACATTCATTGAAAGTATCGAGGTGAACTAAAATGAAAATTACAAAAGAACAATTTCGTTCCATACTTGGAGCAACAAACCCGTCCATCATTGAGATAATTAAAGCAAAACTATCTATATCCTATGACGAGGCGGTTTGGCTATTTTATCATTCCAATACTTATCGCTTGCTTGAAAATAAAGAAACAAACTATTGGTACTATCCAAGTGATTATTTAGCCGAAATCTTTTTTGAGGAGAAGGGATATGAATAAAGCTGAAATGAATTTTTTTATCTTGCTTTTAGAAAGTTATGCCTCTTATAAAAATCAATCTGCAACGGAAATCTTGGATATATGGAAAGAGTCTGGTATTTTACAGTATATTCAAGACAGTTATGAAATGTATCATATCGAATCTTTGGAGAACGCTTTTGAGGATATTGATGAAAAATTGCAGTCTTTGAAATAAAAATGACGATAGAGCACAAAAAAAGATGAACATTCATTTAATGAAAAGTGTTCATCTTTTTTTGATTTCACCCACAAAACACAAAATCTTTATCAAAAATTCATCAACCAACGTTATTCTTATCTCAAGAAATTAAAAGAGGTGAAATGTTCATGTTAAACAATTTAGGACCAATCAGCATGATTTTAGAAATGATCGGATTAGGGCAAAACAATTCTTTAAGGCAATTATTATTTACGATTTTTACATTTATATGGATGATTGGCTTGATTGTCCTTTATCAATTGATAGCAAGAAAGAAGCTTAAACAAAGTAAATTACATTATATTTGTGTCTATGTTTTCTTATTTTATCTATTACAAGTATTTATGATTACAGGGATTCCGTCACTTTCCTCAATCATTCACCGCTTGCAAGTAGGTGGCAATTTCATCAATACAGATAACATACATTTAGTTCCTTTTGTAGGTGAGCATTTTGTTTCTGAGGTGTATAATGTAATAATGACAGTTCCTTTTGGCTTTTTTGTCCCTTTTATTTGGCCAAATTTTGCTAGTTTAAAGAAAGTTACACTGTTAACATTTTCATTTTCGCTTTTGATTGAATTAAGCCAATTATTTACCAGAAGAGCGGTAACGTTTGATGATTTATTAATGAATACATTAGGTGGAATGATTGGTTTTGGGCTATTTATCTTGTGGCAAAAAATGTTTAAGCGCAAAAAACAAAAAAATATCCACATTAAAAATGAGTTAGTTATCTATATCGCTTTATCTTTTGTAGCGTTATTTTTCCAAGCCAATTTAGTAATGGATACTGTTTCAGCAATCACGCCAGAACCTGTTATCGAAGAAGGACAAGTAATGTATGCTGATTTTGTCATGGGTACGATTTTAGCTATTGAAGCAAACAAACTAACGATTAATCAAGCCGATACATGGATACTTCCTGATGGTTCATGGGGTGGAGCTAGTGATGCGAATAATATCAATGAACAGCACTATATAATAGATGAAAACACGCAATTTATTCTGAAAAAAACGGATGGGATGCAGGTGCTTGAGGAAAAAGAAATGAATTTGGACCAGTTACAAGTAGGAGATTTAATCAATATAGAATCACAAGAAAACATCGCCAGAAAGGTAATAAGATACGTGCATGAATAAAAAAATACTTGTTGTCGAAGATGAAGCGGCAATTCAGGAAATTTTGAAAAACTATTTAGAAGAAGAAGGATATCAAGTAACTTTGGCAAGTGATGGGTTAGAGGGATTCACAAAATTTGGTGAACAAGAATTTGACCTGTTATTACTCGATATCATGATGCCAAAAATTGATGGCTACACTTTATTAGAAATGATTCGCAAACAATCAAACGTGCCAGTGATTATGCTGAGTGCCATGAGTCAAGTTCAAGATCAAAAAAGAGGATTTAAGCTGAAAGTTGATGATTATATCGTGAAACCATTTGACATTGGACTAGTTTTGATGCGTATTGAAGCTTTATTACGTCGCAGTGTGCCAGTTGAAAATATTTCAGTCATTCGCTACAAAAATTTGTCGCTTTTCATTGATGCTCATAGCGTTGAAATCAATGATAAAGCGATCATGTTAACGAATAAAGAGTTTGAATTGCTCAAATTATTCCTAGAAAATCAAAACCAAGTCTTCACGCGTGAGCATTTGCTGGATAGTATATGGGGCTATGATTTTTTTGGCAATCCGAATGTGGTGAATGTACATATTAAGAATTTACGCAAAAAAATCGGTGAAGAATATTTAGAAACAGTCAGGGGTGTCGGTTATAAACTTACGAAAGAGTAAATTAGCAAAAGGGATATTTTGGCGAATTTTTATAGCCTTTTTAACGGTCGGATTGGTGTTATTCTTTGGCTTTTCCTATCTAATGCCAAAGTATCAAGAACAGCATTTTCACCGAGAGTTTTCTGGGATGTTGCACCAGTTGGAATATGATATTTCGCAAATGAACAAAAGTAAAATTGACGAAACGGTACAGGCTTTTTCGATTGAAAACCATGCATTGATTTTTATTTATGATATTAGTGGAGAAGTGATTAGTAGTCCTCCTGGGATTGAAACAAAGCCTAAATTTCATTACTTGGATAAAAATTGGAATTGGCAAACAAATGAAAATCTTCGTCCGGAAATACCGAATGTCCAAAATTTTTCGCAAGGAATCCAAATGGGGGCGTTTGATACCTCAACGAAAACCGGATATTTGTTG
>JAITWV010000197.1 GCA_031285105.1 Streptococcaceae bacterium
ATTCATTCCTTACTCCAAGTTACTAGGCTTGTGAGGCGGAATAATTTCAGGTGGTCTTCCTGAAATTATGGAGGCGGTCCGGCTACAGCAGGGTAAACCACCCTAAGCGCAGAGCCAAGACAGCCGAAAATTCGCAGTTTATAATTCACAAACTTCTCTTTTTCCCAATCTAAAATCACTTACGATGTACTAAAGTGATTGTTTATTTTAGTATACTGAAACAATCAATTCAGTATACTAAAACTTGTAATTCAGTATACTGAAATTTGCAATTCAGTATACTGAAAATTGAAATTTAATCAACTGAATATACAATGAATCTAATTACATTATTTATTATCTTAACATAAATCCATCAACTCTCACGAAGTTTTTATGTAACATATTTGAAAAATTTTCCACGCAATTGCATAATAGAGAATATAGGAAGATGAGGGGAAACAAATGAAAAATCCAAAACCACAAGAATGGAAAAGTGACGAGTTGTCGATGAATTATATTGCTGATTATAAAGCATTTAATTTTGTAGACGGACAAGGGGTTAGAAATTCACTTTATGTTTCAGGTTGTCCGTTTGCTTGTATGGGTTGTTATAATGTGGCAGCTCAAAATTTTAGCTATGGCACGCTTTATACC
Organism: Streptococcaceae bacterium; assembly: GCA_031285105.1. Taxonomy (GTDB): domain Bacteria; phylum Bacillota; class Bacilli; order Lactobacillales; family Streptococcaceae; genus JAITWV01. The sequence continues at coordinate 637 of JAITWV010000197.1, forward strand.
AAAGAATTAGAAGATGAAATCATAGAAGATACTCGGCATGACTATGTGCAAGGGATTACGTTATTGGGTGGGGAGCCATTTTTAAATACCAAAACTTGTTTGTCTTTGATTAATCGGGTGAGAAGTGAGTTTGGTTCTTCAAAAGATATTTGGAGTTGGACTGGCTACACTTGGGAAGAGTTAATGCAAGAAACACCAGATAAATTAGAAATGCTTAGTAAAATCGACATCTTAGTTGATGGACGTTTTGAGTTAGAAAAGAAAAATTTGATGCTTCAGTTTAGAGGCTCAAGCAATCAACGGATTATAGATGTGCAAAAATCTTTAAAGGCAAAAAGAGTAATTATTTGGGAGCATTTAAATGATGGGAAAGCAACTTTTGAACAGATTCACAAAGAAAAATTGATTTAGTAGGAGGCTTTTGGTATGAAATTAACGATTATTGGCTGTCTTGGAGGATATCCTCATAAAGACCAAGGTACAAGTTCTTATCTTTTAACAAGTAATTCAGGATATAATTTATTGATTGATTGTGGCTCAATGACGCTTGTAAATCTTGAGCATCATGTTTCGCCGTTGTGGGTTGATGCACTTTTATTAAGTCATTACCATCAAGATCATATTGCGGATGTTGGTGTGTTTCAATATTATCGTCAATTATGGCCTAGAGATGATCCAGAGTGGGATGGGATGGTTTTGAAAATATTTGGACATAATCAAGATGAATTTCATTTCAACGAATTAACGATTGATGGTGTGTCAACTGGGATTGCCTACTCAGACAAAGAGCCTTTAAAAGCTGGGCCATTTGATATTACTTTTATGAAAACCATTCATCCAGTTGTCTGCTATGCAATGCGAATTGTGGAACGTAAAACAGGTAAAGTCTTTGTGTTTACGGGGGATTCTGGGTATATGGAGGAATTCAAAGATTTTGCGAAAGATGCGGATATTTTCTTAGCAGGAACGATGTTTTTTAAAGAAAATGAAAAGAATCAGGTTCATTTAACGAGCCATGAAGCAGGAATAATTGCTAAAAAAGCGAATGTGAAGAAGTTAGTCATGACGCATTTGCCACCACATGGTGATTTGGAGCAACTATTAAATGAAGGAAAACAAGCTGCAGGAGATAAAGTTGAAGTTGTTTTAGCCAAAAAAGATGATGTTCATTTGATGACATAAGAGGTGTTTATGGAAGGATTATCTAGAACGAGAAAACGTGATCTAAAGAAAAAATATAAAATAATCACCATCATTAAGCGTTTTTTGGATTTGGTTTTTCTAGGTGTCGTTGGTTATTTGATTTATTTGTTAGCCATTGATTTTTATAACAGTACAGATATGAATTTTTTAGATACTCGTGTCATGACTAGTGCCAAACAATTAGGAGGAATTCTTATTTTCTGGATTGTAATGCAGTTTATTCATGGTTCATTGAAAAAGAGAATGAATTAATGTCATTTTGTGGTATAATTTCCAATATTTAAAACAGATAAGGAAGAAAACAATGCCAGCAGATCGTGATAATTTAAATCCAATGATGAATCGTCCGGTAGTCAAAAAAGAAATTGTTGATTATATGAGAACGAATCAAAAACAATTAACAGGTGAGATTGCAACTATTCAACAAGAAGCCAAAGAAAGAAATGTCCCTGTTATTCCCCATGAAACAGTGGTCTTTTTGCAGTTTTTATTAGGACAAATGAAACCTAAAAATATCTTAGAAATCGGTACTGCTATTGGTTTTTCATCAAGTTTAATGGCAAGTCTAATCGGAAAAGATGGACATGTAACCACCATTGACCGCTTTGATGTGATGATTAAAAATGCCAAGAAAACCTATGAGCGTTTAGGCAATCAAGAACAAATTACCCTTTTAGAAGGTGAGGCTGCCGATATTTTAAAAACATTACCAGATAAAGCGTATGATTTTGTTTTTATGGATAGTGCTAAATCAAAATATATCGTCTTTTTACCAGAAATCATGCGTGTGTTAAAAAAAGGCGGTGTGTTAATGGTTGATGATATTTTGCAAGCAGGTGATATTTTAAAAGATATACAAGATATTAAACGCAATCAACGCGCTATTCATCGTGGGTTAAATAAATTTTTAGATACAGTTAATGCTCATCTTGATTTAACAAGCAGTATTTTGCCACTTGGCGATGGTGTGATTTTAATTACGAAAGAAAAAGAAGAAATTGCTTTTGATTAAGGTTCATTAAAGGTTTGAAAGTTAGGATGTATTTTAATTTAAAAGGTAAAACGCGTGGTATTTATGCACAAGTATGATATTATTGTATCGAATGAAAAATTAGGAGTGAAAAAAACATGAAAATTAGAAATAAATTGATTTTGGGGGCAGCCTCAGCTCTAGCCTTATTCTCATTAGCAGCTTGTGGCAACTCTTCAGCTGACATCGCAACTTGGGCAGGTGGCGGAATTACGGTTCAAGATTTTTATAACCATTCAAAATCTAGCTCAACTAGCCAATCTTTAGTGCAACAAATGATTATTTATGGTGTATTTGAGCAAAAATTTGGTGACAAAGTAAGTGATGCGGATGTGACTAAACAGTTTGACGAAATTAAAGCACAACAAGGCGATAACTGGCAATCTGCTTTACAACAAGCTGGTTATACAGAAGAGTCATTAAAAACACAAATTCGCCAAAACTTAGCCTTTGAAGCAGGTTTGAAATCAAAAGTAAATATTACGGATGCTGATTTAAAAACAGCATGGGAAGCTTTCCACCCAGAAGTTGAAGCATCAATTATTATGGTTTCAAAAGAAGAAGATGCCAAAGCGATTTTAGCTGATGCGAAAAAAGATGGTGCCGACTTTGCAGCGATTGCTAAAGAAAAATCAGAAGATACAGCAACTAAAGATGAGGGTGGAAAGGTAACATTTGATTCAACTTCAACAGCCATTCCAAAAGAGGTAATGGATGCTGCCTTCAAATTAAAAGATGGCGAAATTTCTGATGTGATTGCCGTAACAAACCAAACAACATTTACCCAACAGTTTTATATTGTGAAAATGAACAAAACAAGCGAAAAAGGCAATGATATGACGAAATTTGAAAAACAAGTACGTGAAATTGCTACACAAACACAATTAGCTGATCAAACCTTCCAAACAAGAGTAATTGGAGAAGTCTTGAAAGATGCAAATGTGAAAATTTCAGATGATGCCTTCAAATCAGTCTTGGCAAACTTTATGACAACGGGCACATCAGGAACTTCAGGAACTTCAACATCAGGTTCAAACTAAACAAATTTAATGAAAGTTAGGATTATTCATAGTCCTAGCTTTTTTGGTTGATAAATTGTGAATTTTTCACTACAATAGGTTTATCTGTGTTTCTAGGAGGAAATTATGATTACAGAAGAACAAATTGCACGAATTAATGAATTAGCCAAAAAGAAAAAAGAAGAAGGCTTGAATGAAGAAGAAGTAAAAGAACAAGCTGAACTAAGACAAGCATATGTCAATGCATTTAGAACCAATTTACGTGCTCAATTAGAAAATATTGAAATCGTTGACTAAGGATTCAAGGGACATTTCCCAATTTAATAAATATTATCGGAGGATTTTTCATGTTTGACACAATCGATCAATTAAGTGTAAATACCATTCGTACTTTATCAATTGATGCAATTCAAAAGGCCAATTCAGGGCATCCAGGATTACCAATGGGAGCAGCACCAATGGCTTATACGTTATGGAGTAAATTTTTAAATGTTAACCCTAAAACTGGTTTAAACTGGACGAACCGCGACCGTTTTATCTTATCAGCAGGTCATGGTTCAGCAATGCTTTATAGTTTATTACATTTATCAGGTTACAATGTTTCTATGGATGATTTGAAAAACTTTCGTCAATGGGGCTCTAAAACTCCAGGTCATCCAGAAGTTCATCATACAGATGGTGTAGAAGCGACTACTGGACCATTAGGACAAGGTGTAGCAAATGCAGTCGGTATGGCAATGGCAGAAGCGCATTTAGCCGCTGTTTATAACAAACCTAATTTTGATATCGTAAACCACTACACTTACGCGTTAAATGGTGATGGTGATTTAATGGAAGGTGTTGCAGCGGAAGCAATTTCTTTAGCTGGTCATTTAAAATTAAACAAATTGACTTTATTATACGATTCAAACGATATTTCTTTAGATGGACCAACTTCAAAATCATTTACTGAAGATATTAAAATGCGTTTTGAGTCGATGGGTTGGCAACACCTATTAGTGAAAGATGGCAATGATTTAGAAACCATTGAAGCAGCAATCAAAGAAGCTCATAGCGAAACGAATAAACCAACCATTATCGAAATTAAAACAATCATCGGTTTTGGCGCACCTAACCAAGGCACTTCATCTGTTCACGGAGCACCACTTGGAGTAGAAGGCATTAAAGCAGCGACAAAAGTTTACGGATGGGATTATCCAGAATTTACCGTACCGGCTGAAGTTCAAACACGTTTTGATGAAACCATTAAAGCGCGTGGTGAAAAAGCAGAGGCGGCATGGAATGAATTATTTGCTAAATATGAAGTAGAATATCCTGAATTAGCAAAACAATACGTCCAAGCATTTAATAATGAACTACCAGCAAATTGGGAAGATAATTTACCAGTTTACGAAGTTGGTTCATCAAGTGCATCTCGTCAAACATCAAAAGAAACCATCCAAGTATTATCAGCAAATATCCCATCACTTTGGGGTGGTTCAGCAGACCTTTCAGGTTCCAATAATACCATGGTTGCAGCCGAAAAAGATTTTGAACCAGGCTCATTAGAAGGACGCAATATCTGGTTTGGTGTGCGTGAATTTGCAATGGGTGCAGCAATGAACGGCATCACTTTGCACGGTGGAACAAGAGTTTATGGTGGCACATTCTTTGTCTTTTCAAACTATATGTTACCAGCAATCCGTATGGCGGCTTTACAAAACTTGCCAACTACTTATGTTTTAACCCATGACTCAATTGCTGTTGGAGAAGATGGACCAACACATGAGCCAGTTGAACAATTAGCAAGTTTACGTTCAATGCCAAATTTAACCGTGATTCGTCCAGCTGATGGCAATGAATTAGTAGCTGCATGGAAAGTTGCAGTAAGTGCTACAACTCGTCCAACAGCACTTATCTTAACTCGCCAAAACTTACCTGTGTTAGAAGGAACCAAAGAAATGGCGCCAACGAACTTAACAAAAGGTGCTTACGTGATTTCTCCTGCTCAAGGTGAAGAAAGCGGAATTTTAGTTGCGACAGGTTCAGAAGTCAAATTAGCCATGGATGCTCAAAAAGAATTAGCAGCAAAAGGTGTATTCGTGCGTGTGGTTTCAATGCCATCAATGGATATGTTTGACATGCAATCAAAAGAATACAAAGAAGAAATTTTACCAAGCGCTTTAACCAAACGTGTCGCAATTGAAGCTGGAACAAGCTTTGGATGGGGCAAATATGTTGGTTTAAATGGTGCAACAATCACAATCGACAAGTGGGGAGCATCAGCACCAGGAGATATTATCTTCAAAGAATACGGCTTTACAGTTGAAAATGTTGTAAAAACTTTCGATAATTTATAATAAAATTAAAAAACGATGTCTAAAAAATGGCATCGTTTTTATTTGTGTTTCTATTAGGTTACGGTAAAATGGATATTATAAAATAATGAGTGTTACACTTAAATAGATGAAAAGAAAGAAGGAGAAATAATATGTCTAGAGTTTATTTCAATCCTTGGTTACCTAATTATAAGAAACCATTTGGCGCAATTAAGTCGCAAAAATCAATGAAAATTAGTATTCAAGCTACTGGAGCTATTCAAGAAGTCTTATTAGTCATCAGAAAAGAAAATGGTTTACATGGCAAAGAATATTATCCTATGAAACAAAGCGAAACCAATCCAGATTTTTATGAATTTAGATATCGCTTTTTAGAAGGTGCTGGAATTTATTATTACTATTTCATCATCAAAGAAACATCACAAGCTGGTGGATTTTATCATATGTATTATGGCTCAAATCATGGTGTTGGTGGTGAAGGGCGATTTTATAGTAATGAACATGAAGTGTCTGAATATTCAATTACCTGTTTTGAACAAGCTGAAAAAGTACCAGAGTGGTATCGTGAGGCTATTTTTTATCAAATTTTCCCTGATCGCTTTAATACACACTTACATGCAGTTGGTACGAAAAGTAGACGTGTGTTAAGTCCCAAAGAAAATATTTCCATTTATGGACAAACAACCGATGAACCGTTTTATATTAAAGATGACAAAGGTGAAATTGCCAAGTGGGATTTTTATGGTGGCACATTAGCAGGGATTATTGAAAAAATTCCTTATTTGAAAAATGAGTTGGGTGTAAATGCTCTATACTTAAATCCAATTTTTGAAGCACGTTCCAATCATCGTTATGACACTAGTGATTATTTTAATATTGACCCAATGCTTGGTGATGAGCGTGTATTTAAAAAATTAGTTAAAACATTGCATGAAAATGATATGCGCATTGTCTTGGATGGTGTCTTTTCACACGTTGGACGCAACTCAAGGTATTTTAACTGGGATGGCTTTTATGGCAGTGATGTTGGGGCAACCAAAGTTCAAGATAGTCCATACTATAGTTGGTTTAAATTTAAGAATTGGCCAAATGAATACAAATCTTGGTGGGGCATTGATGATTTACCAGAAATTGATAAAAACAATCGTAGTTTTCAAGAATATATTTATGGCGATGAAGAAAGCGTGTTAGCCAAATGGAACAACTTCAACATTGATGGTTGGCGTTTGGATGTGGTGGATGAATTACCAGATGATTTTGTGAAAGGGATTCGGAAAAACTTAGATACGTATCCAGATAAAGTATTAATCGGAGAAGTTTGGGAAGATGCCTCACGTAAAATCGCTTATGGTCAGCGTCGTAATTATATCTTAGGTGGCGGCATGCAATCTTGTATGAATTACCCATTTAGAGATATTATTTTAGGGTATTTGCGCCGAGAAATGAGTGCTGAACAAGCAGCTATTAATCTAACTGTTTTGCAAGAAAATTACCCACGCGATGTGTTTTACAATAATTTTAACAACGTTGGTACTCATGATACTGAGCGAATTATGACCATGCTAGATAACAATGCGAGTCGAGTTAATTTATCATTTGGCATGATGTCGATGCTTCCTGGTGTACCTTGTTTTTATTATGGGGATGAAGCAGGATTAACAGGAGGCAAAGACCCAAGCAATCGTAAATACTTCCCATGGGGCAATGAAAACGAAAAAACCATGGAATCTATGAAAAAATGGATTAAAGTACGAACAAGTAATCGAAGTTTAAAATACGGTGAATTTGTGCCTTTTTACGTCGGTGATTTGATAGGAATTTTACGTTATTTGCATAATGGCTATACAATTTATGTGATTAATCCAACAGATCATAAAGTAACGATTAAAACGGATGAATTGAATTTTACAACTTATTGTCCGATTCCCTATGATAAATTGGTGGATATTTTAGATGATATTGAAGTAGAAGCATTTGATGGATATTTTATTAGTGAAACGATGAAAGTTGATTATTAATTTTAGCTCATTTGCTCAATAGTGTTGGTTTTCTAACTAAGAATGATATGGTATAATTCAAAATTGATTTCATTAGTTAGAGGAGAAAATTATGACGTTAAAAATATTTTTAGAAGTAGTGGAAATCAAAACTAAAATAGCAAGTGTCTTTCCATTTCTTATCGGGGTTTTGTTTTCAATTAATTTTTTTGGAGAGTTTCATTTAGGCTTAACATTATTATTTTTATTAGCTATGTTAATTTTTGATATGACCGTGACTGCAATTAATAATTATCAAGATTATCAAAAAGCTAAATTAGACACGTATAAATATGAGCATAATGTTATTGGAAGAGAGAAGTTATCACCAAAACTTGTACGCAATATGATTTTATGCATGTTAATTGTTTCTGCTGTTTTGGGTATCGTTTTAACGTGGTTGACTGGTTGGATGTTGTTATTCTTAGGTGCTATTTGCTTTTTCATTGGTATTTTTTACACGTATGGGCCAATTCCTTTATCGCGGATGCCTTTGGGTGAGATTTTTTCTGGTTTTACGATGGGACTTGGCATTTTTGCGATGATTGTTTATGTGAATACCGCTTCGGCTAAAGTATTTTCATTTATGCTTGATTTTAGTGGTAATGCCTTTGCTTTGTCTGGTAGTATCACTAGTGTTTTAGCGATTTTTTGGGCAAGTTTGCCTTTAGTGTTTACGATTGCCAATATTATGTTAGCGAATAATTTGCGTGACTTAGATACAGATGTGAAAAATCATCGTTATACGCTTGTTTATTATATTGGACGTAAAAGAGGGATTCATTTGTTTCAAGTGATGATGCTTGCTTCTTATCTTGTTTTGATTTTAGGTGTGTTGTTTAGAGTGTTTGATTGGCCAGTTTTGTTTGCTTTATCAACCTTTGTGCCTATTCGTAATAATTTAAAAGCACACCGGTCTGAAGTTCCCGCACCACATAGTTTTGTCTATTCATTGAAGAATATGGTTATGTTTAATACTTCTTATGCGCTTGGGTTAGTTCTTTCTATCGTTTGGCAACATTTATTTTAAAGAAAATATCGAGGCTGGGACAAAACTCTGAATGCGTAGAATAAAAACGAACGTTCAAGCACTAGCACAAAAATTTAATCGTAAAAACCTCCCAAAATCTATCTTTGATGATAGATTTGGGGAGGTTTTTACATTATTCGACTGAAAATTATAGTAAAAAAATCGTTTTGTCCCAGCCTCGATATTTTTGTAAATTCAATTAAAAATAACTCTTTTAAACTGTAAAAAGTTCTTTTTTCTTATTTGGCAAAGGAGTTTTTGAATCTAAAACGCGTTCAATATTAGCACCTAAACCTTGTAATTTCTTTTCAAATTGATAATAACCACGATCTAAATGACTTAGTCCACTTACACTCGTTAAACCTTCTGCAAGTAAGCCAGTTAAAATCAAAGCAGCACCCGCTCGGACGTCACTTGCAACCACTTGAGCTCCTTGTAGTTGATTTTTGCTAGAGATACGAGCAATCGATCCTTTAATTTCGACAGCCAAATTCATTCGACGCATTTCTTCTAGATGTTGGTAACGGTTTTCAAAGACGGTTTCTTTCATCGTTGATACACCACCTGCCACGGCTAAAGCAACGGTCATTTGCGCTTGTAAATCAGTTGGAAAGCCTGGGTAGGGCATGGTTTTAATATTGGTCGGCTTTAAAACTTCTGGCCCAATTACACGTACACCCGTAATTTCATTTATTACTGTGGCACCCATTTCTTCTAATTTTGATAACAAAGGAATGTTATGTTCATAAATTGCTTCTTTGATGAATACATCGCCACCTGTAATTGCTGCTGCGATCATGAATGTCCCTGCTTCGATGCGGTCTTGAACGACGGTATGCTGAGCAGCATGCATGCTTTCTACTCCTTCAATACGAATAGTTTCCATACCTGCACCACGAATTTTAGCACCCATCTTGTTTAAAATATTCGCTAAATCAACAATTTCAGGTTCACGAGCCGCATTTTCAATAATGGTTGTTCCTTTGGCTAATGTGGCTGCCATCAAGATATTTTGTGTCGCTCCAACAGAAGGAAAATCAAGATAAATATGAGCTCCTTTTAGTTGGGCGGCTTGTGCTTCAATAAAGCCATTTTTCATTTCAATTGCTGCACCCATTGCCTCTAAACCTTTTAAATGTAAATCAAGCGGTCTAGCACCAATCGCATCACCACCAGGCATAGAAATTTTTGCATAACCATGACGTGCCAAAATTGGTCCTAACACAACAATAGAAGCGCGCATTTCTTTAACATATTCATAAGG
>JAITWV010000221.1 GCA_031285105.1 Streptococcaceae bacterium
ACAGGTTGGGATGATGATCATTTATTCGCCGTTCAAAATGCTTTAGCCGCTGAAAAAGCTGGAGCCGCAGCAATTGCCATGCATGGGCGTACACGTGTGCAAATGTATGAAGGAGTTGCTAATTGGGATATTCTAAAAGAAGTTGCAAGCAAATTAACGATTCCATTTATGGGCAATGGCGATGTCAAAACACCAGAAGATGCGAAAAGAATGTTAGAAGAAGTCGGCGCTGATGCGGTAATGATTGGACGTGCTGCTTTAGGGAACCCATGGATTTTAACAAGAACGAAACACTACCTAGAAACCGGTGAATTATTAGATGAACCAACTGTTGCACAAAAAGTGGATATTGCTAAATTACACTTGGAACGGTTAATCAACATCAAAGGTGAAAAAGTAGCTGCAAGAGAATTTCGCCAACACGCAGCATATTACCTAAAAGGTGCCCCAAGAGCTGCAAAAACAAAAAATGCAATTAATATGGCGGAAACCAAAGATGAAATGATTCTATTATTAGATGAATTTGTTGATAAAATTACTGAATTAGAAGCACGACCAAAAAAAGAAATCGTTTAAAACTAAAAAATACTTGCTTTTTTCATCAATAATGAGCAAGATAGAGTTAAAACCATTATGGAAAGGAACAAGAACGTGACTAAAGAACACATCTCAGAACTAGAAACCCAAATGAATTTCCGCCGTGAAAAAATGGAAAAATTACGATCGCAAGGCATCGATCCATTTGGAGGACGCTTTGAACGTACCCACAATTCACAAGAACTAGCAGACATCTATGCGGATAAATCAAAAGAAGAACTACACGAATTAGGTGAAAAAGCAACAATCGCAGGACGTATGGTGCAAAAACGTGGCAAAGGAAAAGTAGGATTTGCCCATTTATTAGACCGTGAAGGCAAAGTCCAAATTTATGTACGTAAAGATGAAGTAGGCGAAGAAAACTACGAAATCTACAAAACAGCCGACCTAGGAGATTTCTGGGGCGTTACAGGTGAAGTAATGAAAACGGACATGGGTGAATTAACAATTAAAGCTGAAAAAGTGGAATTGTTAAGTAAAGCATTGCGTCCATTACCAGATAAATATCACGGTATTCAAGATGTAGAATTGACTTACCGTAAACGTTATTTAGATTTAATTTCAAATCGTGAAAGTTTTGATAGATTTACAAAACGCTCACAAATTATCTCAGAAATCCGTCGTTACATGGATGCACACGGCTATTTAGAAGTAGAAACACCAACCCTTCATAACCAAGCCGGCGGAGCAGCAGCCCGTCCATTTATCACACATCATAACGCATTGGATATGGAATTATATTTGCGCATTGCCTTAGAATTACACCTAAAACGTTTAATTGTTGGTGGTATGGAAAAAGTTTACGAAATCGGACGCGTTTTCCGTAACGAAGGAATTGACACCACGCACAATCCGGAATTTACGATGCTAGAAGCCTACACAGCCTATACAGATTATGAAGATGTCATGGATTTAACAGAAGGAATCATTGTTAACGCTGCTCAAAAAGCATTAGGAACAACTGACTTATCTTACGAAGGGCACGAAATCCACCTAGGAAACGGCTTTAAACGCATGCACATGGTAGATGCCATCAAAGAAGCAACAGGTGTCGACTTCTGGCAGGAAATGACCTTTGAAGAAGCAAAAGCAATTGCCAAAGAGCATGATGTATATATAGAAGAACATATGTATGATGTGGGACATGTCATCAATGAATTTTTCGAGAAATTTATTGAAGACACATTAATCCAACCAACATTCGTTTACGGACATCCAGTAGCAATTTCACCATTAGCTAAAAAGAATCCAAAAGACGAAAGGTTTACAGATCGTTTCGAGTTATTCATCGTGGGCCGCGAATTTGCGAATGCCTTCACTGAATTAAATGACCCAATTGATCAGCGTGAGCGTTTTGAAGCACAAGAAAAAGAAAAAGAAAAAGGTAATGACGAAGCACAAGGAATCGATGAAGATTTCATTGAATCACTTGAATATGGTATGCCTCCAACTGGTGGATTAGGAATCGGAATTGACCGTTTAGTAATGTTACTGACAGATGCGCAATCAATTCGTGATGTACTATTATTCCCAACAATGAAGTCAATGGACAAATAAACCCAGTAAAATCAACGGTTTGTAAGCAAATTTAGTAAAACTTACGACCAATTTACGACCAATAGAGAACTTGTTGAAAAGAACTTCTGTAATCAGAGGTTCTTTTTTAGGACAAATGAGAGGGAGAAAACATATAATAAGTTACTATCCTAAGTTTCGTCCATAATAGCCCTGTAGATGATTTTTTTATCAAAGGTGGTAAGTTTATACTAATATATAAAACATGAAGCTCTATGAGCCATTAATCATGTTTAAATCAAAAATAAGTTTCAAGTTGGTCGTTTTTAACCGTGCGCCTTTTCCTCTTGGCAATTGACGAAAGTAAATTAGTTCTGTGCTTTGACACAAAGTCCATTGTTTTGTTGAAAGTCATTGATGAATGTAGTATGAAACTGCTATAATGATGTAATTGAAAAAGTACAGGTGGAGGTTACTACATGGAAAATTTAGAATTGATTTTAAGTATCATTGGTTCAGCATTAGGTATTCTTGCAACAGTAATTTCTTTGATTAATCGCAAGGAAATTAAAGAAATGAAGAATATAAACTCCAATAACTCTGTTAAAGGAGATGGAAATATTCAACAGAGTGGCACTAGAAATACAGTCACAACGAATAAAAAGGATTAATCTATGAGTAAAAGGTCACAGCACAGTCATAACCAGATAAAAGGGGATAATAGCAATCAACAGGTCGGAAACAACAATATAGTTGACAGAAGCGTTACTCATATTACGGAATATCACTTGCCAAAAGAATCAACAATGAGCAATACCTTTAATTTTCTTGAAATATTTAATGAATCTGATATTCCAGAGGAAAATGAGTTTATCATTAGTAATGAACCGGCAAAGATTTTTGAAAAGCTAGAATATAATGGTGCAGTCGGCTATCGAGAAATTAGTATGCTATATACCGATGATTTTGTGAAATTTGATAAAGTTATTTTAGATTTTCCAGATAGCATGAGTATCATAAGAAAGTTAGTTCATCTTTTTTTAAAAACTAAGAAGATAGCAAAAAACAGTGATGAAACTTTAGAACTTCTTTCTAAAGAAGTAGCTTCTCTTATAAAAAGCGATGACAGATTTAATCCAGAGAAATACAGGGAAGAAGATTTAGATAGTTTTGTAAATGGTTTTATCATTTACGGAATTCATAAGTGTAAAATCCTGAAAAACCCAAATGAAAAATAAGGAGTGAGGAATTATGTTGTTATTGGACTTAAATAATGAGCCAACAAATACCGTTTATTATCTAGCAGCCATAACACATGGTTTTTTGCTAGTAAACGATGGACTCGATTATTCAGAGCTATATAAAAAAATGTCAGAAGATATTTTTGACCACGATGTAAATTTTGAACATTTTTCTTTAGGGTTAAACTTCTTATTTTTACTTGATAAGATTAATGTTGATAAGAAAGGTGGACTTCATGTTTATTCGTAGATTAAAGATATTGAATACTGTAACAGATACAATAATACGAGATGTTCCATTTCATCTGGGTGCGAATTTTGTTGTAGATTTAGAAGACTCATCAAAGCATAATAAAGTTGGAAAAACAACTTTCTTAAAACTTATAGATGTAGCATTAGGTGCAAAAGAGAGGTCACATATATATACTGATTTAGAAACTAATAGCTCTGTCCAGAAATTGGATGATTTTATTTCAGATAATAAAGTTGCTATAGAACTATATGTTGGGGACGAAATTGAAAAACCAAACAAATCTCATATTTTATATGTGGAATTGTTTAAGTCAGGAAAATATGAAATAGATGGCAAAAGATATACCCAGCCAGAATATAGGAATGAACTTAATTCAATTTTTTTTCATAATGATAAGACGCCTACTTTTCGTCAACTTATTGGTTCGTTTGTAAGGATTTCACTTGCAGGGGATAACGACACATTCCTTAGAAACTTAACGAGAGCTTCATACAGTGCATATCGTGGTGTTTATAATTATTTATTCAATATTTCAGACCCAACCATTGATA
>JAITWV010000269.1 GCA_031285105.1 Streptococcaceae bacterium
GAATTTAGAAAAAACGATGATTATTATTCAGGGTTATCCATGGTTTAATGCTGAAGAATTTGCTTTGGTTGAACAAATGATGCAAAGTGCGGGAGAATTTTTGCTTGCTATTGAAACATCAAAAGTCCACATAAATGATGAATTAAACCCGCTAGAGCTTTTTTATGATGGCAAACGTTTGTATCAGACTCTTTATCAAAAGGCACGTTCGTTGGAGTTAAAAATTTTGCATGATATTTGGGCCAAACCATCTTCTAATCATGCCGATATTGATGCTACTTGGCAAAATTTAGTGGACAATCAACGTTTGAGTATTCCAGATGCCACAAAAGCTAATATTCAATTATGGATGAGTGAAAATCGTGTTTCGGAAGTAGATAAAATTGCTAAAGAAATTCATCGCTTGGTGGTTGAAGAAAATTATCGCTACAAAGATATTCAAATTTTAACCCGTGATTTGCAGAGTTATCATTCGCATTTGGCTCCGGTTTTGCAGTGGAATAATATCCCTTTTTCGATGGACCGAGTAGATGATATTAAAAACCATCCAATTTTTGAGTTTTTAAAGAGTTTATTTGCGATTCAAAAGCAGTATTTTCGTTATGAAGATGTGTTGAATTTGCTAAGAAGTGAATTATTTGTGCCGATTTTTGATGAGCTAGATTCACCACAAGAGCAAATGTCTTTAGAAGATTGGCAAATGCAAATGGAAAAATTTCGCAAGTCGGTCGATATTACCGAAAATATTGTGCTTCAATATGGTTATGAACGGCAAGATTGGACCAAGAAAAAAGATTGGAAATTTGTGCATTATGAGTATCAAGATGAGGAAGTGCTTGAAAATCGCGATGAGCAAAAAGAGCGTATTTCTAATGAGGTTCGTCGCTTTGTTGGTAACAATATCAGCTTATTTTTCAAAAAATTACTCAAAGCCAAAAATGGCAAAGAGGCTGTTCAACTATTCTATGATTTTTTAATTCACTCAAAGGTAGACCAACAAATTATCTATTTACGTGATTTTAATGCGGATGTTAATTCTGAAAAAGCGCGTGATTATGAACATGTTTGGCATGCGTTGATGGTCATTTTGGAAGAATATGTGCAGATTTTTGGGGAAGCGACTTTTGATTTTGATAGTTTCGTTGAGGTAATTACAACGGGGCTTGAAAATCATAAATTCGGAAAATTACCCGCAACGATTGATACTGTTCAGATTACCAGTATGGAATTAGCTCGTCCCAACCAAGCGAAAGTTGTTTTTGCGATTGGTTTGACAAATCATACTTTGCCAAAAACTTATGAGAACAATTCGATTTTAACGCAAGAAGAACGTGATCAATTGAGTGAGTCATTGGAAGAAGGAAAGTTTTTTTATAATGATGTCCGTAAAAGAACAGCAAAAGAAATTTTTTTAGCATATGAAATTTTTCTTTCAGCTAGTGAAAAACTTTACCTAACCTATCCGCAAACCATTGATGGAGCAAAAGACAATCGTCTCTCACCATTTGTTGATCGTTTTGTCAAAGCAATGAACGTGAAACAAGAAAATCGTTTTGAAGCAACCATGAATCAAAACTCGCAAGAAGTGTTAAGTAATATTTCGACTTATCGTATTTTGATTCGTGATTTAATGCGACTTCATCAACAAGCCAGTGAAGAAAATGTGAAACCACCTGTTTTATGGAGTGCTTTGGAGCGTGAATTGCAAAAGTCTGACTTAAAAGAACTATTCTATCAAGTAAAAGAAAGTTTAGAACATCTAAATATTCCTGAAAACTTAACCCCAAAAACCGTTCAAGAGTTATATGGCAATGAAATTCAAGCTTCAGTTTCACGTTTTGAATTGTTCCACTTATGTGAATACCAACATTTTGCTAATTATGGTTTGAAATTAAGAGAACGTGATGTTTTAGAGTTAAATCCGGCACTTGCGGGCAGCTATTTCCATGAAGCAATGGATTATTTCTTTAAATTAGTCAAAGAAAATAAGATTGAATTACGTGAAATTGAGCAAGCAGACTTAGATAATTTGACGATTGAAACGATTCAAAAAATTAACGCAGAATCTAAATATGACTTATTCAATCGTGATGCCAGACACCGTTATTTACAAAGTCGCTTAGCCAATGTTGTTTCAAGTGTTTTATGGGGATTACACAAACAAGCGAAAATTTCAACGCTAACAACGATTGCAACCGAAACGGCTTTTGGGTTAATTGCCGGAAAAAAAGGACTTGATTCGTATAAATTCGACTTAGGAAATGAGCAAAGAATCAGTTTACGTGGAATTATTGATCGAATTGATAGTCTACAAGTAGGTGATGAAGCGTATTTGGGTATTGTGGATTATAAATCTGGCAACAAACGTTTTAGTCTGGATGATAGTTATTATGGTTTGGCGATGCAGATGGTGACTTATTTAGATGTGGCGGTGAAAAATTTTGGTGAAAATCCATTAGGTTCTCTTTATTTTCATTTAAAAGATCCAATCATGGATGCTGGGGAAGTTGATTTGAACAATCTAGATGCGCAAAGAATGAAAGAATTTAAATACAATGGCTTTCTTTTAAAAGATTCACAAGTTTTATCACAATTGGAGCAACAATTAGACGGTTATGGGCAAGTTTACCCCATTCGCGCGACCAAAGCAGGAACCAATGCCACTGGTACAAGTTTTGCAAGTAACGAACTAGACACGTTAATGCAATACAATCGTGAAAAATTCGTGCAAGCCGGTAAAGAAATTCTTTCAGGCAATATTGAGTTAAATCCCGTACGTGAAGGCAAAAATCCAAGAGCCTGTGCCTTTTGTAAGTATCGCAGTATTTGTGGTTTTGATTCCACATTGAAAGAAAATAACTATGTGCCAATCAAAAAAGCCAAAAAAGAGGAAGTCCTTGATTTGATGCGCGCAGACTTAGAAAGTGGGTAACGAAACAGTTACGATAAATTTATAGAAATTAGAGGAAATTTATAAAAAACTGACTACCCTGCGTATACAGCGATGTGTGCGTACTCGGTGTTAATTGCTTTTAAATCCTAAAGCTCAGCGACTACAATAGATAGTTGGAAACGACAAACTATGAATGTGGGAAACCAGAAAAAACAGTTGAGATAACCTAAGTTGAAATAAAATCACTCAGTGTCGAGTCCTGTGACAACTCGAAAACGGTGGCACTAAGGGTTCGCTTTTCTTATTAGAAAAAATTGGAAAAGTTGCGTAATGGAAGTTTAGCAGGGAATGTCCTAAGTCCTTTTGTGGATAGGGAAAACCTCCAACGACTATCTCCTTGAGGGAGAGTAAAACCGTAAGCAGAGCAGCAAGCTCAAGGACGGAAGAAAAATACCGCAACTTAGATAAACATAAGTTGAAGATATAGTCTACGCTTGCATGAAAGTGTAAGAGGTCTCTTTTGTACTTCC
>JAITWV010000271.1 GCA_031285105.1 Streptococcaceae bacterium
TTTAAAAACGCCTATTCTTTTAATTAAAGAACTAGAAGACAAGTTAGCCCAAAATAAGCGTGGTCGCATCATTTTCATCGGTTCAGTTTACGGCAAAACAGGTAGTGCGGTGGAGTCTGTGTATAGTGCTTTAAAAGCTGGTCAAGAAATCTTTGCTAAGTCCTATGCTAAAGAAGTTGCAACACGTAAGATTACGGTTAATACCATTGCACCTGGAGCTATTGATACACAGATGAATAGCCACTTTACCTTTGATGAAAAAAGACAATTAATAGAAGAAATTCCCGCAGCACGTTTAGGAAAACCAAGCGATGTTGCGCATGTTACCGCCTTTTTGGCCCATAAAAATTCCGATTATATAACAGGTTCGACCATCACAGTAGATGGAGGGTGGTCTTAGCTTTTGACATAGATAAGAAAGAGTGAATGAAATTGAATCAGATGACAGTAGGAGAGCGCCTAAGAGCAGCTAGAAACGAAAGACATTTAACTTACCAGGAAGTCCAACAAATTTCCAAAGTTCAACAAAAATATCTAGAAGCAATTGAAGCTGACATGTTTCAATTGCTGCCTAGTGAATTTTACGCCAAAGCCTTTATTCGTCAATTTGCCCAAGCAGTTGGTGAAGATGGGGAACGTTTGGTTGATTTATATTTAGGCAAACCTTATGAAGAAGAAATAGATGAGGATACTGCTTATTTAAAACAGTTTATTGAAGATGAGCGTTATGATGATGACGAAGAAATTTTCCAACCAGTTGCAGCAAGTAGAGTCACTCACAATGACAAAGGATTTAAAAAGAATATACCGATGTTTATTTTGGGCTTTGTTGCTTTGTTGATTATTGGCGCGGTAATTTTTGTAACTGTTCATTATAACAATCAAAACTCCCCAATTGCTGATGGTGGAGGAAATATTACTTTAGAACGTGAAACCACCACGACAACAACGACACAACCAGCACAAGAAACAACAACCACAACAACATCACAACCAAAGCCAGAACCCGAATTTACTTTGAGTGAAACTGGACGAGAACCAACACAATTGACGTTACAAAATGGTGTTGTTAATGGTACACAAATCAATTTTAAAGCAGAAAATATGAAGTTTCCAATTGATTTAAACGTCACGTTGGGGGCTAGAATTACCGGACGTATTCAAGTTTGGGGAGCAAATAATCAAGAACAATTATTGCCAAGAACCGTTATTCGCCAATCAGGAATTACCGCTTTGCAAGAAGAACAATTCGCCACACAAACTGGTGAAAGTAAATATTTTGAATTTATTTTGGAAGGTTATCAAAATTCAGCGCCTTGGACTTATCAGTTTTTAACCAAAGAAAACCTAACTTTTACAATTAATGGAAAAGAGGTTACACTTGGGGACGATATTCCAGGATTTATCAAAATCAGGGTAGAGTTTACCAGTGCACCAACCAATAATAATTAGATAAGAAGGCGAAGAAATTGAATTTACCAAACAAATTAACTGTATTACGTATTTTAATGATTCCGGTGTTTTTAGTAATTGTCTCGATTCCACAAGAGACATTTGGTTACTGTTTTAACAATATCCCACTAACTCATATCATAGGAGGCGTGGTGTTTTCTTTAGCTTCTGTGACAGATTGGTTAGATGGATACTTAGCTCGCAAGTGGAAATTAGTGACCAACTTTGGCAAATTTGCTGACCCATTAGCAGATAAAATGTTAGTAATGAGTGCCTTTGTGGTGTTAATTGCTCTTAACTTTGCACCAGCATGGGTAATTGCGATTATTGTTTGTCGTGAACTAGCTGTAACTGGTCTTCGTTTATTATTAGTTGAAGAAAGTGGAGAAGTTATGGCTGCAGCTTGGCCTGGTAAGATTAAAACTGCAACACAAATGTTAGCGATTATTTTCTTATTTTTCCATGTACCTATTGTTGGCACGCTCTTTTTATACATTTGTTTAATTGCCACTGTTTATTCTGGCGTGGATTATTTTGCAAAGAATGCAGAAGTTTTTAAAGGCGGTATGTAATTTATGAAACGAACTTGAAGGAGGCGATTTCTTTGAGTTCGTTTTTGTGTGAAATGATTTAAAACAAACACTTGACCAGCACAAATGATGTGTATATACTATTAGCAATTGGGCATAGATTAATAAATATCCTCAAGAAAGTTCATCCTCGGTTAGAAAGGTGAATGCCCCTTTATGAAATCAGCTCCCAATTATTCTTTTGTGACCAAAAATCACAGGTTCTTCCTACCTTACAGGAACTAAAGAGGTAATGACAAGTTCATTGCACGAAGGGGAACACAATAGCTAAAAGAAATGTATTAGAGGCTATGTTTTCGACACATTTATACAAGCGATAATTACCATCCCGACTATTTTATGTTAGAGTAAATTTATTTCTGAAAAGCCAGTCAGTAGACCAAAGGATGTATTGACCGTCACTTTTTGGGAATCGTAATAAAACTTTGAGTAAACTTTTCTTGAATAAGGCAAGGAGAAATCCTGTGCGAAAGGAAAGGTGCATTAGAGTGAAGCACACCCAATCGTTAGGGTGGAAGTGTAGTGTGATGAATATTCAATTTGAAATATACATTATATGCATTTAAGATAACGGTGGTACCGCGGTAACTCGTCCCTTTTGTGTGATGGACTTTTTGTGTTTTTTTATTGAGAAAGGAAAATAAGAATGAAAAACTTATCAAGCACCGAAATTCGCCAAATGTGGCTAGACTTCTGGAAATCAAAAGGACACTCAGAAGAAGCTCCAGCATCATTAGTCCCAGTCAATGACCCAACTTTATTATGGATCAACTCAGGTGTGGCAACACTAAAAAAATATTTTGATGGTTCCGTGATTCCTGATAACCCAAGAATTACGAATGCGCAAAAGTCTATTCGTACCAATGATATTGAAAATGTGGGGAAAACTTCTCGTCACCATACCATGTTTGAAATGTTAGGGAATTTCTCAATTGGTGAATATTTCCGTAAAGAAGCTATTGAATGGGCTTGGGAATTATTAACAGACGAAAAATGGTATGGCATGGATAAGGACTTACTTTATATGACTTATTACCCTGCTGATACAGATTCTTATGATTGTTGGATTAACCTAGGCGTAGATAAAAGCCACTTAATTCCAATCGAAGACAACTTCTGGGAAATCGGAGCTGGACCTAGTGGACCGGATACGGAAATTTTCTTTGATCGTGGAGAAAAATATGACCCTGAAAACATTGGCGTTCGTTTAATTGAAGAAGATATCGAAAATGATCGTTATATTGAGATTTGGAATATCGTTTTGTCACAATTTAACGCAGATCCAACTATCCCACGTTCTGAGTATCCTGAACTGCCACATAAAAACATTGATACGGGTATGGGATTAGAACGAATGGCATCTATTTTCCAAGATGCACCAACAAACTTTGAAACAGATTTATTTATGCCAATTATTAAAGAGCTAGAAAAATTATCTGGTAAAGAATATGAAGTATATAATCCTGAAACAAATATGAGTTTTAAAGTAATTGCAGATCATATTCGTGCTTTATCTTTTGCCATTGGCGATGGCGCTTTACCGGGTAATGAAGGGCGTGGTTATGTTTTACGTCGTTTGCTTCGTCGTGCGGTGATGCATGGGAAAAAATTGGACATTAAGGATACTTTCCTTTATACATTAGTACCAATTGTAGGCGAAATTATGAAAGGTTACTATCCAGAAGTTTTAGAAAATGCAGAATTTATTGCTAGTCAAGTAAAACGCGAAGAAACAGCCTTCCACCGCACAATTGATGCAGGTTCAAAAATGTTTGAAGGTTTATTAGAAGACTTAAGCAAAGCCAGTAAGGATACTGTTGAAGGCAAAGACATTTTCACCTTGTATGACACTTACGGGTTCCCATTTGAATTAACCGAAGAATTAGCGCAAGATAAAGGATTCAAAGTTGACCACGATGGATTCACCAAAGCAATGGAAGAACGTATTGAACTTTCACGTGCGGGAGCGAAAAAAGGCGAGTCAATGGGTGTTCAATCTGAGTTGTTGACGTCAATCAAAGACAAATCGGAATTTGATTATGATCAGATGAAACTAGATTCAACTTTAGAATACATCATTGATGGCGAAGAATCTTTAGCAACCGTTGCCTCAGGAAAAGTGCGTGCTATTTTTGCCCAAACGCCTTTTTATGCGGAAATGGGTGGACAAGTAGCGGACTTTGGACAAATTTTATCATTAGATGGTGCAGTTGTCGCAAATGTCATTGATGTTCAAAAAGCACCAAATGGTCAACCTTTACACACATTAGAAGTCTTAGCTGAAATGATGAAAGGCGCAACTTACACACTACAAATTGATGAAGTTCGCCGTACAAAAGTCATGAAAAACCATACGGCAACACACTTATTACACGCGGCATTACACAAAGTTTTAGGCAAACACGCATCCCAAGCTGGTTCTTTAAATGAAACGAACTTCTTGCGTTTTGACTTTACGCACTTTGAAGCAACAAGTGCTAAAGACTTAGCAGCAATTGAAAAAGATGTCAATGAAAAAATCTGGGCAGCTCTTCCAGTTGAAGTGTATGAAACAGATATTGATACAGCTAAACAAATGGGTGCAATGGCTTTATTTGGTGAAAAATACGGCAAAGAAGTTCGCGTGGTGAAAATTGGTGAAGAGTCTATTGAATTATGTGGAGGAACGCACTTACGCAATACCGCTGAAATTGGTCTATTCAAGATTATGAAAGAAGAAGGAATCGGCTCTGGGACTCGTCGTATTATTGCGGTAACCTCTGAAGAAGCTTATTTAGCATTCCAAACAAGTGAGTCAAACTTAAAACAAGTAGGCACATTAGTAAAAGCTCCTCAATTATCAGAAGTTGCAGTGAAAGTTGAAAGCTTACAAGAACAACTACGCACATTACAAAAAGAAAATGAAAAATTAGCTACTCGTTTAGCAAATCAAT
>JAITWV010000366.1 GCA_031285105.1 Streptococcaceae bacterium
TTTCAGCATGTAACTGGTTATCTAATTTAACGGAAGCAGAATATGTTTCATCACAGTTAGGAACCGGCTTTCCTAATGTCACTGAAGCAACTGATTTTGATGAACCTAAAGATCCTTTGCTTGATAAAGAGGAACTACCTTATGAGCAAAGGATTTTGGGGCATTGGCATTCGGATTCAGGCAGGCACTTTATTACTTTTTATGAAGACGGAACTGGCTCAACTTCATTAGGTTGGGTATCTAATAATTTTGAATGGACAATGGTTGATGATATCATTTTTTCGCCAAACAATTCTGTAGCCACTCCAATACCATACTATATCATTTATTCAGGAGACAACTTATCAATTTCTCGAGTCGATGGAAGAGTCAGAGTCAGAAATCTAACGAGAACTTCCGAAATTAAGAATTCGATGACTGATTATCGTTCGTATCAAGATTTAATAATCGGAGAATGGATTGAAGTTTATGATGGGGATGAGTTTCACTATGCTTTTAATCCAGATGGCACTGGTTTTTTCGGTTTGAGTGAAATTAAATGGTGGTTTGAAGGAGAGACATTCTATACACAAACCATTTTCCAACCTCACAGAATGAGATTCTCGTTTGAAGAAGATACCTTATTTCTAAATGGTTTTAGTACTCGTTTACATAATAGAAGACCAGTAGACCATGAAACAAGACCGATTGCTTTTTCCGCGGGAGCAGCTCCAGCAATACCTCCTGTAATAACCGAACCGCCTACGACTTCTAATATTCTTACTTATGATCTGCTACTTGGCGATATTTCTGTCATTGGTCTTCCTGATGAGGATTATCAAATACGGTTAGGCTTTATCAACATCCTAATGGGTCTTTTCGATGAAGTGACAAACAATAGCGAGTTATCTGATACTGAACGAACATCTAATTTAAACGAAATTCGGTTTCATGCTAATGAATTAGCTAGGGATTTGGATATCACACTAACTGGTGACCTTAACTTGCGGCTGCGACAACTTTCTTCAGAACTGGTCAGAAGAGCGAGGTAATTATATCAACTTAGCTTGTCATAGCTTCTTGCAATAAGGCTTGGTAAAATAGTCTAACCCTTTCTAATTAAATAGTTTTTCTTGCTTTTGATATGCTAAGGGCTCTAATTGTAAAGGGGGGATGACTATGAAGGTTAATCTTAATAATATCGCAGAGCAGATAATTGCCAGTTTTGTAGCTGCCTGTCTTGTCGAGATTGTTGCACAGCTCATTCAAATGCTATAGTAGTTGGATTGTTACACGTCCTTAGGAAAAAGGGCCAGCCATCGTGCTGGCCCTTTTTATCAAAACACAAAAATAAGAATCATTATCAAAAAAAAAACAAGTTAATGTATCTATTTGTCTAGGTTTAAACGTCTATAAAGTCTTCTTATATCCCTCAAATATGAGGACTCACTTGAGGCGGACATTTTTGAGGGATATATACTAAAAGGAAGATTTTTTTTTTTGCAAAAATAAAAACCGTTAGCGGATTTAGCACTTGTTTCCCCTAAAGGCTTTATGGTAAAATTTAGTTAGATTAAATTACGTTGGAAAACACAAAAGGCCTTCCCCACTCGCCAAAGTAGAAAGACCTTTTAGACATTGTTACCTTCGAAGACTATTATATATTATCACGGACTTAAAATCAATTACGTTACCCGTGTATTTTTTGTAAGGTTTACGGAAGTAATGACATGTTTTCTGACACTCACATATTGGAGGAGTGTTTTTATTATGAAAATTTTACCGCCAGCATTGGACTTTTTAAAATACCATTTACCTATTTACCAAAAGTACAATGTCCCGATTGGAGTTGCAAGGGAGCTCTTGGCTCTTATTGTTAGCCATTGTTCTGCTCCCTGCTTCACAAAAAAAGCCCCGGACGAAGTATACTTTGGTTGGTCAAACGAAGAAGTTGCCAAAGCGCTAGGTACTAGTGTAAAAACTATAGAGCGAGCTTTTAAGGATTTAGAAATATGTGGAGCAATTATTAGAAAAACGAAAAAAACTAGCTATAAAGATGCAAATAAAAAACAAAGAATCAAGAGTGAACGACAAGTTTTTGTTGTCTGGTCTATATTTGATCGTGAAGAACCACAAAGTGAAATTGAAATTTTAAAAGCCAAATTGGCTGAAGCCCAAAAGATAATTCAAGAGCTTGATAAAGAAATTGCGAATAGGGCTATTGAGAGAAGGGAGTATGGCTATAGCGATTTGAGTAGAATCGGAATCAAAGTAATTAAAGCCGGGCTGATAACAGAAGACAAATACTATGCTGAATGCATCTACATGAATGCGTTGCTCGATGGGTTTTTAACTCAAACTGATATGAATTGGTTTGAGCGCTGGATTAAGTACACCAAGTCAGCATTGGCAGAACGGGAAGAGTCCGGGCAAAACAAAATTGACCCAATTCGTAACCAGGTCGATTATCTAGAAAAATGTGTTAATGATTCAGTTGCTAAGTACAAATTGCTAAACAATTTGAAATAAGGAATCAGCGAGATGATGAACGTAATGGGCGTGAAGGTGGGGATTGGATAATGAAACAAATCGGGGAAATACTAGTAAAAGCATTTAACTGGATGCCGAAGAGCGCCAAATACACGATTTACGGGCTTCTCACGTTAATCGCAATCATCGGGTTGGTCGGAATCCTGTACTTTGTTGCCGTATCAGTATTCTATCTGATTTTTGGCGACATTACGGTGGTGGAAATATGGAAGTGGATTACCCAAAAGCCATAGGATATTTTTTAGGGTTGTTTATCGGCGTCATTGTCATTATAATCGCTTTTAAATCAATGTAGACAGAGGTGTTATCGTGAGGAAGATGTTATTGGCTTTGAGTTTCCTGATTTTGTTAGCTGGCTGCTCTGCTGATCCGCCTGGTTCTGGGGCGCCAGCTGAATCCCAAAGTGTTGAAGAGACAGTCATTGAAAGTGAATGGCAGGAAGTAGATGGAGTCAAATACAAAATAATGACCGAACACAAAACAAAGCAGATTGTCGCACTGATCCAAGACGTATCGGAAGAAAACATCAATAAGGTCATCTTCAAAATAATTGAAAATGACGGCACGGATTCGTATATCACTATTGTTGATACGGAAAATTATGTTGAAGAATTAACAGCAAAACGAGTCCTTTCATCAGCTACTGTTGCGGAGTTTTCACCGCCAGATGCTTTTGCTGAAAATGGCAAGATTATTTACTGGCTAGGCGACAGAGAAAAAAGTATGCAGGAACGTCACTCGGGCGAGCTGAAGTTATAAAGAACCCGATGAGGTTCTTTTTTTCAGCCTAATTAGGGC
>JAITWV010000044.1 GCA_031285105.1 Streptococcaceae bacterium
GGTCCGGCTACAGCAGGGCGGACACCCTAAGCGCAGAGCCAAGCCAGCCGAAAATTCGCAGTCCTACAATTCACAAACTTCTTTCATTCCAAACTTCAAATCAATTACGATGTACTAAAGCGATAATACAATTTAATTAACACAACAGGCATTATTCCCCTAATTATAACAGAAATCTTAAACTTTATCGCACTATCCTAAGTTTGCAATTGACTTAAATTTGCTATCAGAGTAAAATTACAAAGATGAAAATAACGATTGGGGGAAGATTTTTCGTGAATCTAAAAAACAAATTAAACTTCGTAAACACTAGAATTGGCTTTTATATCTTATTGTTAGCACTTTTTTGGGTGAAATCAATTTTTGCGTACTTTGTTGATTTTCAAGGCCTGGGATTAGAAAGTGCTTTTCAGTATTTTATTTTATTCTTAAATCCACTAGCAAGTTCGATGCTATTATTCGGTATTGCTTTATACATTAGAGGTCGTCGTTCAAGTTATATTACGATGATGGTCATTTTCACGCTATTAACTATGCTTTTGTTTTCCAATGTGACTTATTACCGTGAGTTTAGTGATTTTATTACGGTCAATACCATGCTTGGTTCGGCGAAAGTGGCTTCTGGATTAGGTGAAAGTGCCGTTCGTCTACTTCGTCCGTATGATCTTTTTTATTGGATCGATATTATTGTTTTAATTGTCTTATTAGCAATGAAAAAAATTAAAATGGTTGAAACACCTGTCAAAGGGCGATTTGCTTTAGCGATTTCAGCTTTGTCAGTTATGTTGTTTTCTGCCAATTTATCTTTAGCGGAAATGGATCGTCCAGAATTATTAAAACGGACTTTTTCTCATGACTACATTGTAAAATATCTAAGTATTCCTGTTTATACGATTTATGATGGGGTGAAAACGTATCAGTCAGACCAAGTTCGTGCGCAAGCTTCACCAACAGACTTAAATGGGGTGCAAGCTTATATTAATGAACATTTTGCACCTGCTGATCAAAAGATGTTTGGCATTGATAAAAGAAAAAATGTGATTTATATTCATTTAGAAAGTTTCCAACAATTCTTACTTGATTATAAGTTAAAAGATGAAAATGGTGTGGAACATGTGGTCACTCCGTTTTTAAATAGCATTTATCACTCAAAAGATACGGTTGCTTTTGATAATTATTTCCACCAAGTAGCAGCGGGTAAAACAAGTGATGCGGAAACTCTTTATGAAAATAGTTTCTTTGGTTTAGCACAAGGACCTTTGTTTACGCAATTGGGTTCAACCAATACATTCCAAGCAGCGCCAAATATTTTGCAACAAACGCAAGGATATACATCAGCTGTTTTCCACGGCAACTCAGGTTCATTTTGGAATCGGAATGAAACGTATAAAAGTTTAGGTTATAATTATTTCTTTGACTCAAGTTATTATGAGTTAAATAAAGACAATTCGTTCCAATATGGGTTACATGATAAATCTTTCTTTGGGCAGTCGGTTCAATATTTAGAACATCTGCAACAACCATTTTATGCAAAATTTATTTCGGTTTCTAATCACTATCCTTACCAACAATTCACCAATGAAGAAGGTGGATTCCCATTAGCTAAAACGAGTGATGAAACAATTAATGGCTATTTTGCGACGGCCAATTATTTAGACCGTGCCGTTGAGGAGTTCTTCACTTATTTGAAAGATAGTGGCTTATACAACAAATCGGTTATCGTGCTTTACGGGGATCACTATGGTATTTCTAATTCACGCAACAAAGACTTAGCACCATTATTAGGCAAAGACCCGACAACTTGGGATTCTTATGATAATGCCATGTTACAACGCGTACCTTATATGATTCATATGCCTGGATATGGGAAAGGATTTATTGATCATACGTATGGTGGACAAGTGGATGCTTTACCAACCTTGCTGCATTTATTAGGAGTCGATACGAAAAAATACCTACAATTAGGTCAAGACTTATTCTCAAGTAAACACCAAGAAATCGTTGCTTTTAGAAATGGCAATGTGATTACACCAGAGTTTACAATTTTAGGTGAGGATGTTTATGATACCAAAACAGGTGAGAAAATAACCAACCCAACAGCCGAACAACAAACGAAAATTCAACAAGCAAGAGCAGCTGTTAAAAAACAATTGGCCGTTTCAGATCAAATTACCAATGGTGACTTACTTCGTTTTTATAATGAAAGTGGCTTAAAACCAATTCATACTGAGGATTATGTTTATCAAAACGCAATGCAAAAAATGAATGGCATTGAAAAAGAATTAGGTGACAAATCAACATCATTATTTACAACAAGAGGCAACAAAACAAGTACCGATCTTTTCAAAACGGAAACGTACCAAGAATTACAAGGAAATGAAGCAACCAATTCTTCAACGGTTGAATCATCATCAGATAAATAAACAAAACAAACGGTAGGTGACGAAAATGTCACTTTTGAAAATATGTAGAATACTTTAAAAGAGGCTACTATCTGGATTAAGACAACAAAATTACACCATTTTTACACCATTAAAAAGAGCTTTAATATGAGATTATGAGCAAATATGAGCCTTCATTCTTAATTTTACGAATGAAGGTTTTTTATTGTTTACGAAAGAATTTACAAGTCGTAAAAACACTTTTTTGCTTTATAAACCCTATCAAAAATACTGAGGATTTAAATAAATATCCAATTTTCATAACCCCCTATATGAAAATAAAAACGCACACACCGTCTAAATGGCATATAATTTCAATAAAAAAAGGTTAATACTTCGTAAGGCAAAATCATTATTGCTCAAAAGTTATCCGCTTTTACATTTTTTAATGTATTTAGAAATAAAGGAAACTAGCAGGTCGTTTCGATTCAAGAAAGAGGTAATGTATGAAGAAT